>DASWQB010000240.1:0-11841 GCA_036398335.1 Afipia sp.
GGCATCTTCCTCGCCCTCATAAGGGAACGGGCCCATGCCGAGCATGCCGTTCTCGCTCTGCAGGTTCACGTCGATGCCGTCGGGAATATAGTTCGACACCAGCGTCGGAATACCGATGCCGAGATTGACGTAATAGCCGTCGCGCAATTCCTTGGCGGCGCGGGCAGCCATCTGTTCGCGAGTCCATGCCATGGGTGTGCTCCTTGAAAAGAGGGTTACGCGCGCTTGCGCACGGTGCGCTGCTCGATGTGCTTGAGGTTCGGATCGACCGCGATGATGCGCTGGACGAAAATCGCGGGCGTGTGAATTTCATCCGGATCGAGTTCACCGACGGGCACCAGATGCTCGACTTCGGCGATGGTCATCTTCGAGGCCGTCGCCATCATCGGGTTGAAGTTTCGCGCGGTCTTTCGGTAGATCAGATTGCCGGCGGCATCCCCCTTCCAAGCATGCACGATGGATACATCGGCGGTCAGGCCGCGTTCCATGACGTATTTCTCGCCGTCAAACTCCTTCACTTCCTTGCCTTCGGCGATCAGCGTGCCGACGCCTGTCTTTGTATAGAACGCCGGAATGCCAGCGCCGCCGGCCCGGATGCGTTCGGCCAGCGTGCCCTGCGGATTGAATTCGAGTTCGAGTTCGCCGGAGAGATACTGCTGGGCGAACGTCTTGTTCTCGCCGACATAGGACGAGATCATTTTCTTGATCTGATGGGTGTCCAGAAGCCTGCCGAGACCGACGCCATCCACGCCCGCATTGTTCGACACCACCGTCAGGTTTTTAACGCCCAAATCCGCAAGCGCGCCAATGAGCGTCTCGGGGATGCCGCACAGGCCGAACCCGCCGGACATGATCGTCATGCCGTCCTTGACCACGCCCTCAAGCGCCGATTTCGCGTCGGGAAAGACCTTGTTCATTTGTGCTGCAACCTGCGGAAGGAGAAATCTGCGGCGGACTGTCACCCCGCCGGGGCTTAATTACGCGCAATCAGGAAAACCCGTCAATCCGTATGGCTCGACGCTGCCTCAGGCTGATTTCATCCGGATGACAGGAATTAAGGCCCAGAGCCAACCCATCCCCAACGGCATGTTACGGCTTAACCAGTCCACCGGACAGGCCCTGCTATGGCCTTGAAAGCGTCAAGAAAACCGATCAAGTTGCGCGATTGATGGTGGCCGGCAACCGCCGCCTCCTCACCTCCGATCGGATCCGGGAATTTGACCATAGCCCAAGGGATAAAGCGCCTGGCAGCGCCGGCTGTCGCCGTTCTGGGCGCATTGCTGCTCGGGCTGATGCTGATGTCTCTGGTCATCGACAAGGACGCGGCGCGCCGGTCCGTCGAGGCTCAAATCCGTGCCGCCACCGGCCTGGAACTGGTCGTGCATGGCAAGACCGAAGTGTCGGTCTTTCCCGGCAGCTATGTGACGCTGCATCAGGTTGCACTGAAAGGCGAAAGCGAAGATTCCAGCACATTCACTGTTGACGCGCTGACGGCGAACCTCAGCATGCTGCCGATTTTTGCGCGTCGTTTCGAAGTGTCCAATCTTACACTGCTGAATCCGCACGTCACTGTGACGCGCAACGCCGACGGCGGCAGCAACTGGACGCCGATCATCGAGACCCTCGCCGGCAACATGAAACCGAATACCGCCTCGCCGGTATCGTTCTCCGAAATCCGCGTCATGCAGGGAACGGTCGTATTCCGCGACGACACCCGCAACATTGCCGAGATCATCGACAAGATCGATTTGTCGCTGGGCTGGCCGTCGATCTCGCGGTCCTTCGCGGCGACCGGCCAGTTCGACTGGCGTGGCGAGCGCGTCGACGGCAGCCTCAGCGTCGCCGATTTCGCCGCGATGCTGGCGGGCGAGCGTTCGGTCGTGAAAGCACGTCTCGCCGCCGCGCCGCTGAAGGTTGGATTCGACGGCGCTGTGTCGAACCGCTCCAGCCTCCTGCTCGACGGAAATGTCACCGCCGACAGCAAGTCGCTGCGCGAAGCGCTACGCTGGATTGGACAGACACCGCTCGCGGATGGCGGCTTTGGCCCGTTCAGCCTGAAAGCCCGCGCCAATATCGTCGGCGAATCCGTCGCGCTCACCGGCGTCAACATCGATCTCGACAGCAACGCGGCGGAAGGCGTGCTGACGTATAACGCCATCACCGGACGTCAGACCTTGCAGGGTACGCTCGCCGCCGACACCCTCGATTTGACGCCTTACGTCGGCACGATCCGCCTGCTCGCCAGCGGCGCGCGCGACTGGAACAGACAGCTTTTCGACCTGCGCGGCCTGTCCGCGACCGATCTCGACATTCGCCTGTCCGCCGCCAAGGTCACCGTCGGGGCATCGAAGTTTGGCCGCACCGCGCTCGGCGCGAATTTACGCGGCGGCACGCTGGCGCTCAGCGTCGGTGAAGCCCAGATTTATGGCGGGACCGTCAAGGGTTCGCTTGGTGTGACACGCTCGGACGAAACCGCCGAGTTCAAGGCGCAGTTCCGCTTCAACGACGTCGATCTCGAAGCTAGCGGCAATGAATTGTTCGGCGTCCGCGCCCTGCGTGGCCGCGGCGATCTGATCGTGTCGCTCGAGGCATCGGGTGCAAGCGCGTTCGCACTGGCGCAATCGCTTGATGGCACCGCCAAGCTCACCGGCCGCGACGGATCGATCGGCGGTTTCAATGTCGAGCAGCTGCTGCGGCGCCTTGAAAAGCGCCCACTGTCGGGTGCCGGTAATTTCCGCAACGGCACAACACCGTTCAACAAGCTCAATGCGGAGATCAGCATCAATAACGGCATCGCGACCGCGGACCACATTCAGATCGACGGCCCTGCCGCGCAGTTGACACTGACCGGCACTGCGTCGATCCCCTCGCGCGAATACGATCTGAAAGGGACCGCCAGTCTCGTCTCCGCCCCCGACGCACCGCCCGGCTTTCAATTGCCGTTCGTCGTGCAGGGGCCATGGGACGATCCGCTGATCTTCCCCGATTCCGATATTCTGATCCGCCGCTCGCAAGGCGCCGCGCCTCTGCTCGACTCGCTGAAGGACCGCAAGACGCGCGACGCCGTAAAAGCGGTGATCGATCGCCTGTCAGGCGGACGCAAAACGCCAGAGCCGGACCCGGCTCCAGCCGCCGCGGAGACGCCTTCGGCTCCCGCCGACCTCGCTCCGCCTGCAACCACGTCTCAGCCAGCGGAAGCAGCGCCGCCCACGCCACCCGCCGCGACCTCCGAGCCGAACTCCACCACGAATTAAAGCGGCGCGGCGCTGTCGCCCTGATCGCTCGACAGTTTTGAGGCCAGCGACGCGATGACGATCACCACGCTCACCATCGCGATCATCAGCGTGGAAATCGCATTGATCTGCGGCTTCACGCCAAGACGCACCTCCGAGTAAATCCGGATCGGCAGCGTAAGGGAGCCCGGTCCCGTGGTGAAGCTGGCGATCACCAGATCGTCCAGCGACAGCGTGAAGGCCAGCATCCATCCCGCCGCGATCGATGGCAGCATCAGCGGCAGCGTCACAGATACAAACGCGCGCAGCGGCCCGCAGCCCAGATCCATCGCCGCCTCTTCCAGGCTCTTGTCGAGGCCGCCAAGCCGCGATTGCACCACCACGGTCACGAAGCACATGGTCAGCGTGGTATGCGCGATGGTGACCGTCCAGAATCCACGCCCCGCGCCGGTTGCGACGAACAGCAGCAACAACGACAATCCCGTGATGACTTCCGGCATCACCAGCGGCGCATAAAGCATGCCGGAAAACAGCGTGCGACTGCGGAAGTCGCCGCCGCGCGACAATGCAATGGCCGCGAGCGTGCCGAGCAGGGTCGCCAACGTCGCCGACACCACGCCGACGCGCAGACTCATCCACGCCGCCGACAGCATCGCCGCGTCGTTAAAGAACTCCCAATACCAGCGCAGCGACCAGCCGCCCCACACTGTGACCAGGCGCGAGGCATTGAACGAATAGACGATGAGAATAAAGATCGGCACATAAAGGAATGCGAGGCCGAGCGCCAGCGCGGCGATACTGAACGGTGAGAGTCTCGTCAGCGCGCGCGCGGCCATATCAATGCGCCTCGTCGAGATGACGGCGCTGCAACTTCTCATAGATCAGAAGCGGCGCCAGCAGCACAAGAAGCAATACGACGGCGAGGCTGGACGCCACCGGCCAGTCCTTGTTGGTGAAAAATTCCAGCCACAACATCTGGCCGATCATCATGCGGTTCGAGCCCGCAAGCAGATCCGGGATGACGAATTCACCGACGATCGGGATCAAACACAGCAGCACGCCGGCGCCGATGCCGGGCAGCGACAGCGGGAACGTCACCAGCCAGAATGCTTTCAGCCGCGAACTGCCGAGGTCGGCGGCGGCTTCCAGCAGCGACGCATCGAGCTTCGACAAGGTTGCGTAAAGCGGCAGGATCATGAACGGGAAGTACGAATACACGATGCCGATATACATCGCGGCGTCGGTCGATAGCCACACCAGAGGACTATCGATGACATGCAGCGCGATCAGCACGGAATTGAGCAACCCATCGTGCTGCAGGATGTTGATCCAGGCATAGATGCGGATCAGAAACGACGTCCAGAACGGCACGATCACCAGCATCATCGCAATCGGCTGCCAGCGCAACGGCAGGCGCGACATGCCGTAAGCCACCGGATAGCTGATGAACAGCAGGATCGCGGTTGACGTCACGGCGACCACAAGACTTCGCAGATAAGACGATAAATAAATACTGTCGGAGACCAGCAGCCTGAAATTATCGAGCGAAAATTTTTGTAGCCCCTGGATGAAGACATCCCAGCCAGCGCCAAGGTCGAACACGGGCATATAAGGCGGCAACGCGATTGCGGTTTGCGACAACGCGATTTTCAAGACAAACCCGAACGGCAGCAGGAAGAACAGCACCATCCACAGATAGGGCGCGATAGCGGCAAGCCGTGCCGGGCGCGTGAAGATGCGGCGAGCGCTCATTGCTGCAACACCACGCAATCATCGCTGGCAAACGTCGCGACAACGCGCTGCCCCTGCGCAAAAGAATCAGACGCGGCGCGCGTCGTGTTGGCCATCGAGACTCGCAGCGTTGGGCCGCGATCGAGCCTGACGCGATAGACCGACAGGCCGCCGAGATATCCGACGTCGATCAACTCGCCCGCAAATGCGTTTGGGCTGCTCTGCGGAGTGTCGTGTTCTTGCGACAGTCCGACTTTTTCCGGACGGATCGCAATACAGACCGCTTCGCCGGCCGCGACATTTCCAGTGGCAACGATCTCGCCGAGATCGGTCGTGACAGTAATTTGGCCGCCAGCATTCGCGCTCACGCGGCCCTCGACCATGTTGATGTCGCCGACGAAGCCGGCGATCCAGCGCGAGTTCGGCGATTCATAAAGCTCACGCGGCGCGCCAACCTGAACAAGGCGGCCTTCGTCCATCACACCGATACGATCGGCCACCGTCATGGCCTCGTCCTGATCGTGCGTCACGATCACGAAAGTCATGCCGAGCCGGCGCTGCACTTCCATAAGTTCCGCCTGGGTGTCTTCGCGCAACTTCTTGTCGAGCGCGGCGAGCGGCTCGTCGAGCAGCAGCACGCGCGGCCGCCGCGCCAGTGCGCGGGCAAGCGCGACGCGCTGGCGCTGCCCGCCGGACAATTGATCGGGCCGGCGCGTCTCCAGTCCCTGCAATCGGACCAATGCGACCATCTCACCGACGCGCGCCGCGATCTCGTCTTTCGGAAGACTGGCTCGCTTCAGGCCGAAGGCGATGTTGTTCGCCACCGACAGATGCGGAAACAACGCGTAGTTCTGGAACATCATGTTCACCGGCCGCAGATGCGGCGGCACAGGCGCGATATCTTCGCCATCCAGAAAAATGCGCCCCTCGTTCGGCACCTCGAACCCGGCAAGCATCCGAAGCAACGTGGTCTTGCCGCACCCACTCGGCCCGAGCAGCGCGAAGAATTCGCCAGCGCCGATGTCCAGCGACAGATCATCGACCGCCGTGAAGCCGCCGAAACGCTTGCTGACCCCCTCGACACGCAACAGCGCTTTATCCGGTCGAAACGCCTCGCCGCTCATTACCCCTCGCCCCACCCGACGCGATGATAGCTCATGCAGGCGTCGCCATGAACAGCGCAAGTTCGTCGCGCTCCGGCTTTGAAAGCGCCAGTCCCAGTTTCGAACGCCGCCACAGGATATCGTCGGCGAAACGGGCAAATTCGCTTTTCATCAGATAGCGCACCTCCGCGCCGGTCAGTTCCGCGCCGAAACGCGGTCCGAGATCCTCCATGCTGTTGGCATCGCCGAGAATATTGTCGATGCGCGTGCCGTAAGCCGTGAACAGCCGCCGCGCATTGCTCTCGCTCAGAAATGGCCAGCGATCCTGCACGGCAGCAATTCGTTCTTCCCGCTCGCGCCAGGAGAAATCGCCGCCGGGCAGCGGGCTATGCGAAGTCCACGGCGATGAGGGCGCAAAAAAAGCCGCCAGCCGCATCATCGCAAGCTCGGCGCGCCGGCGCGCGGTGGTGCTGGCGCCGCCGTAAACGGTGAGCAAGGGAACTTCGCCAGCCTTGCGATCAAACTTCATCAGGCCGTCTCGGCGCAGGCGTTTGTTACGGTCGCCAGCAGGCAAGACATTCATTGCGGCAACCGCACGCACGACATCAGAGGGACCGATCGCCTCGCGAAAATATCGGCTCGCGGCCTGGCACAGATAAGTCACGTCGGCGGATGTGGCAGACACGGATGCCGGGTCGCCGGTCGATGGCTGAGCCGAGAGCCCGATCAGCGTGAAGTCACCTTCATAAGGAATGGCATAGACAAGCTGCTTGTCGTTGTTCTGAAACACATAGACGTTCTCGTGATCGAACAGGCGGCGCACCACAATCGCGCTCACCCGCTCGAACGTCACCTCGGGCGGCGGCAGGCGCAGCACCGATTCCGAGAAACCGCGAACCCATGCGCCAGTCGCATTCACCAGCGCCTTCGCCTGAATAATTTCGCGCTGACCGCGATTGACGATAGCCACGCGCCATGTCTCGGTACGATCAGCCCGAACGCAGCGCGCCCCCGTCAGGATCGTCGCGCCGCGCTCCGCTGCATCGGCAGCGGTCAGGCTCGCAAGCCTTGTGTCATCGATGAGGCCATCGGAATAATCGAACGCGACGTCCACCGAGCGCTTGAGCGGCACGCCCATCTCATGATGGGTGAGATCGAGCTCTCGGGTCTTTGCATGAAATCCGCGCGGCGCAAGGCGATCATAAGCGAACAGGCTGGCACGCAGCATCGATGGCGGGCGCTCCTGCTCGTGCACGGGCAGCACGTAGCGCGTCAAGCGCAAAAGATGCGGCGCTGCGCGCAGCAACGTATCACGTTCCGCCAGCGCCGCGCGCACGCGCAGGAACGCACCGCGTTCAAGATCGGAAAAGTTTCCATGAATCAGTCCGGGCGACGCGGCGGTGGCGCCGCCGCCGATATCGTCCTGTTCGACGAGGACAACGCGCAGCCCGCGTCCAGCCGCGTCGCGCGCGATGCTGACGCCGTTCAGCCCCCCACCGATCACCGCCATGTCGTAATCAGCCATGCCCGATCATGTCCAATGATCGTCATGTCGAGTCAAGGGATGGCAGCCGAGCGGGGGCAAATCCACGCTCCGCATGCGGATCATACGATTGAAATTTGATACGTCAGCCGATCTTGCGGGCCGGTTCCTGCGAAATTGTGCCGGTGCGGCCAACCCACTCGTTATATTGGCCGATCACCGACGGCTTTCCGATGAAATAGCCCTGCACCTGATCGCAACCCTCGGCCACGAGGAAGCTGAGCTGGTGCAGCGTCTCGACGCCTTCGGCGACGATCGAAATATCGAGACCGTGGCAAAGGCTGATCATCGCCCGGATGATCGCCGCCGATTGCGCGTTGCAGCCGAGATTCATCACAAAAGCGCGGTCGATCTTGATCTTGTCGAATGGGAAGGCCTGCAGATAGGTCAATGAGGAATATCCGCTGCCGAAATCGTCCATCGCGATGCGCACGCCAAGCGCCTTGAGACGTCGCAGCAGTGACAGGCCGCGGTCGAAATCCTCAATCAGCACGCCTTCGGTAATCTCGAGCTCCAGCCGGCCGGGTGTCAGACCGGTTTCAAGCAGGATCGAATGCACGAGGCCGACCAGATCGCCATGCGCGAATTGCGCGGGCGACAGATTCACTGCGATCTGGAGATGCCGTGGCCATGACGCCGCTTCGCGGCAGGCCTCTCGCAGAATCCATTCGCCCATTTCGACGATCAGGCCGCTTTCCTCCGCGAGCGGGATAAACTCGCCCGGCGGAACAAAACCGCGCACTGGATGCACCCAGCGCGCCAGCGCCTCGAAACCGATGACATCATCGCCGGTCACCTTGTGGCGCGCGTAGGCTTGCGGCTGATAGTGCAGCGACAATTCACCGTTGCGGATCGCGGTCGACAGATCCTGATGTAGTGCGCGGCGGTCGCGAATCTGCTGGTCCATCTCGGCTTCGTAGAAGCTAACCGAACCACGGGATTTTGCCTTGGCGCGGAACAGCGCGGCATCGGCATTGGCGAGCAGCTCAGCGCCGCCGGTGCCGTTATGCGGGAAAATCGAAATACCCGTCGTCAGGCCAATGCGTACGATCTTGCCGTCGAGCACAAACTCGTCATTGACGGCCTTCGAAAGCCGCCCTGCGAGCGCCTTGGCAGCCTCAGGCTGTTTTCCATCGATAATCAGGCCGTATTCGTCGCCGCCCAGCCGCGCAACCACGCCCCCCTCGGCGGCCGCCTCGATCCGCTTGGAGACTTCGATCAGAAGTTTGTCGCCGATCTCGTGCCCGAAAACATCGTTGACCTCCTTGAAGCGGTCGAGGTCGACCGAGAACACCGCGAACTCCTCGCCGGTACCGACGCAGGCGTCGATCAGTTGCTCCAGCGCCTGCAGGAAGGCGGCACGGTTCGGCATCCCGGTCAACGTGTCGTGATAGGCCATGTGGGCCATGCGCGATTCGGTCTCGCGCCGGTCGGTAATATCCTCGCTGGTCTTGATGAGATATTGCGGCTTGCCGTTCTCGCCGGCCACAGTCACGCGCCGGGTTGCGAACAGGCGAAGACCGTCGTCAGTCGGGATCGGATGTTCCTCGGTGACAAGGCCGCCTTTCTGAATTGCGGCATTGTCGCGCATGGCGATGAATCCTGCCGCCGCCTCCGGATGCACCTCCTCGACGGTATGGTCGATGATCTCCTCGCGCTTGCGATTGAGAAGCGTCTCCGCGCCGCGATTGGCGAGCACGAATTTTCCGTCGCCGATGCGCTTGACCAGCAGCGCCGACGGAATGTTGTCCACGACCAGTTCCAGAAATTTTTTGGTATTCTGGATTTCCTGCGACAAAGCCCTGCTGTCGGTCACATCCTGAAACATCGCGATCAGGAATTCCGGCTCGTTGTTTGCATTACGAACAACGATGCGATTACTTGCCAGAATTCGAGGCCCTTCCCCTAGATCGAACGTGCATTCCGATTCAAGACTTTGGTCCGGCGCTGCGATAGCCTTGCGATCATTTTCCCGGATCGCGGAAGCGACGTCCTCGCTATACAAATCATCGTCTGTGTATCCAATGATCCGTTCACGCGGCAATCGGGAGAATTGCTCGAAAGTGCGGTTGGCGAGAATGAAGCGGCCGTCCTCAATGTTCTTGGCAACAACGCAGACCGGAATGTTGTCGAGCACCGATTCCAGGAAATTCTTCGCTGTCGCAAGCTGCGCCGACAGCGTGCGCTGGTTGGTGCAATCATCATGGGTAGAGATGATACCGCCATTGGCAAGCGTGCGGCGCTTGACCGAGATCGAGCGGCCGTTCACGAGATTGTAAACGTGCCCCTCGGCATCGATCTGCTCCTCGGAATAGCTGCCGATGTTGCCGGCGTAAGTGCCGCGTTCGGCCCGCAGGGCCAGCAGGTCGCGTCCCGTCATGCCCTTGAACAGGTCGTCGCGAGTGAGCCCATAAAGCTGGAGGTAGCGATCGTTGCAGTAGGCGACCTCCTGACGAGCGTTCAAAACGACGATGCCCTGAGTGAGGTTATTGAGCGCCGAAGTGACGAAAAATTCGCGGCGGGTGTCCATAACCCGGGCTTTATGGAGCGCCGACAGACCCCAGAGAATCAACGCAGCCGCGAAAGAGAAAAGGACAAAACCGCCGAGAAGAACGCTCCAGATCATCGACGCCGGTTCAACGGAGGGCTCGGGCGATTCGCCACCGCTGAGTTGAAACGCCTGTGCCGCCGCCATCACAGCACACGACAACAGCGCGAGCAGCGCTGCCCAGCCAAGGGCTTGCCTTATGACCAGCGTTTTCGCTCGCTTCCGACTGTCTGTCATTTCGACCCGCGTAAATTTCGCAAGTACTGTCTCGCTGTCGCGGTTTGGATCGGGTAAACGCGTACCCCTCGCGCCAAAGATTGTGACTTAAATGCGAGCAATGTGGCTTTCATCCTTAACAGTGTCCTAATGAGCAAACCCTTGCACTGCACAGAAAATAGACACCAACTCAATTCGCTTGAGAGCCGGGCACGCTATGGATCACGTTGAATGTATCGTCGTCGGCGCCGGCGTGATCGGACTTGCGATCGCGCGCCGCCTCGCACAGGCCGGACACGAGGTCATCGTGCTGGAGACCGAGGACGGCATCGGCACCGGCACGTCGTCACGGAACAGCGAGGTCATCCACGCCGGCATATATTATGCGGCAGGCAGCCTGATGGCCCGCATGTGCGTGACCGGCAAGACGGCGCTTTATGATTACTGTGCCAGCCACGGCGTGCCTCACCGCCGCAGCGGCAAGCTCATCGTGGCGACTTCAGCGGACGACGAAAACAGGCTGGCTGCAATCAAGGCGCGCGCGGAGGCCAATGGCGTCACCGATCTGGCAACGCTCACTGCCGTGGATGCGCGCGCGCTGGAGCCCGAACTCAATTGCCTGGGCGCCTTGCTGTCCCCCTCAACGGGCATCATCGACACCCATGCCTATATGCTGGCGCTGCGCGGCGATGCGGAAAATGCAGGAGCCGTGTTCGCATTCAATACGCCGCTGCTTCACACACGCATAACCACAGAGGGCTTCGAGATCGAGACCGGCGGCGATGCGCCGATGACGCTGGCATGCAGTGCACTCATCAACGCCGCCGGACTTTACGCGACAGACGTCGCGCGGATGATCGACGGGCTGCCGCTCGACAAAATCCCGCCCGCTTATTTCGCCAAGGGCAATTATTTCAGCTGCGGCGTGCGCGCGCCGTTTTCGCACCTGATCTATCCGATACCGGAGCCCGGCGGCCTTGGGGTCCATCTCACCCTCGACATGGCGGGACAGGCGCGGTTCGGACCGGATGTCGAATGGATCGACGCCATCGACTATGCGGTCGATCCCGCGCGTGCCGAACGATTCTATCCGGCGATCCGCCGGTACTGGCCGTCGCTGCCGGACGGCGCGCTGGCTCCAAGCTACAGCGGTATCCGACCGAAAATCGTGCCTCCCGCCATCGCCGTGCAGGACTTCCTCATCCAGGACAGCAGCATTCACGGCGTGAAGGGGCTCATCAACCTGTTCGGGATGGAGTCGCCCGGGCTGACGGCATCGCTCACGATCGCCGATCACGTCGCCGCGCTTGCGGAAGTCAGGCCGTGAGCCAGTTTGCCTGAATTATATTTGCCTGAATTATAATCGTCGCCAGCCCGTGGTGATAATCGCAATGACAATCACCACGCCGGCTGACGCTGATAATGGGTGAACCGCTAATGGGTGAACCGCTGAACGCTCAGTGGATC
>DASWQB010000241.1:0-9081 GCA_036398335.1 Afipia sp.
ATAGACGCAGACCTGCTCGCGCATGAAACCGGCAAGTGCATAGGTCGTGAATGTCAGGATCGCGATCCAGATGTAAGCGATCATCGGCGCCTGAAAGGTCAGGAGCTGCCTGACAAGAGTGGGCGCATCGTTGAAATAAAGCACCCACGCGCCGCCGGTCCACCATGCGATCATCAGCCAGACCGAATGCTTGGCAGTGATCTCATAAAAACGCTGCAAGCTCATGCCCGCAGCAGCATCCTTCTTCATGCGGGTGCGCCGGTCGCCCTCGATCAAGCGCTCGACGGCGTAAAAAAGATCGGTCCACACCGTTTGCGGACAGAGATACCCGCACCAGATGCGGCCACCGACGGCGTTCATGAGAAACAGCGTCAGGGCGGCGACGATCAGCAGGCCGGTGAAATAATAAACTTCCTGCGGCCACAACTCGATGAAGAAAAAATAGAAGCGGCTGTTGGGAAGATCGACCAAAACCGCCTGGTTAGGAGTTCCAGGACCGCGATCCCAGCGGATGAACGGCAGAAAATAATAGATGCCGAGGCAAACCGCCATCAGCCTCCATTTGATACTGCGGAAGGTGCCGGAAATCGCCTGCGGATAGACCTTCTTGTGCGCCTCATAGAGAGGACCGTCCTGGTCAAACTCCGCGTCGCTTGGAATGGCAATCTTGTTCATCGAGCAGGGCTCGCCTCACGCGGGTGATCCGCTTCAAACATTCGCATCCGTTTCGGCAGGTGTTCTTGCGAAGATTAAAATCAAACGCAGCAACTCCTACTGGTCTCCGCCAAGCGAGTGAACGTAGACGGTGATGGCCTTGATGGTCGCCGGATCGAGGCGTCCGCCCCACGCTGGCATGACACCAGCACGTCCATTGGTGATGGTCTCGACAATGGTCGCTTCATCCGACCCGTAGAGCCAGATCTTGTCAGTCAGGTTTGGCGCGCCGAATTCGATATTCCCCTTGCCATGCTCGCCGTGGCAGGACGCGCAGTTCTCGGCAAAAAGCTTTTGCCCCGCCGTGAGGTCGGCGTCTTTCCGCGTCGGCAATCCCGATAAAGACCGCACGTAGTTGGCGACCGTGGGGATATCATCCTTTTTGAGGATTCCGTCCCTTCCGAACGCCAGCATGTTTCCCTCATGCGCCTTGGCGTGACCGGACCTCGCGCCGAACGCGATCGTCTGCATGATCTGCTCGAGGCTGCCGCCCCACAGCCAGTCGTCGTCGTTCAGATTGGGATAGCCCTTGGCCCCCGCGCCGCCGCTGCCATGACACGGCGCGCAATTGTCGGCGAACACCACCCTGCCCCGCGCGCGTGCCAGCGCCAGCAGAGCCGGGTCCTTCTCGATCTCGGCGAGCGGCGTGGCGCCGAGCAACGCCATCTTTTCACCGCGCAGCCTTTCCAGATTGGCGAGTTCGCTCGCCAGGCTCGCGCGCGTCGAATAGCCCAAAATGCCCGATGTGTAGCCGCTGATCAAAGGCCACGCGGGATAGACCACCCAATATCCGACCGCCCATACGATGGTGGCGTAAAATGTCAGCAGCCACCAGCGCGGCAGCGGAGTGTTCAGCTCCTTGATGCCGTCCCACGAATGACCTGTCGTTGACGTTCCGGAAACGGAATCGATATCGTCGTGACCGCTCATGATCCGTCAATCCTCCCGCAACGGCATTCTTGCCGCCGCATCGAATTTCTCCCCGTTGCGGGGCCACAGCGCGTACACAACGATACCAATAAAAATTCCGACAAAGATCGGCGTCCACCATGTCAAAACGAAATTCGAAACGATGTTCTCGACGGACATTATCGCTTTCATGTGCATGTCCTCTCAGCGCAGATTGGCTTTTTCGTCGTAGAGCTTGAGGTCGACGAGCGTCCCGAGCATCTGCAAATATGCGACCAGGGCATCCATTTCAGTCGGAGTTCCGGACTTGCCGTCGAAATTCCGCAGCACCGCTTTCGGATAACGCTTCTGAAAGGCGTCGGAATCGGCGCTGTCCGGATCGGCCTGAGCCTTCAAGTCGGCGGCCGCGTTGGCGATCTGGTCCTCGGTGTACGGAACGCCGATGGCGCTGTTCGCTTTCAGATGACCCTGAATGGTGCTGACATCCACTTCCGTCTCCGACAGGAACGGATATCCCGGCATCACCGATTGCGGGACGATGGCGCGCGGATTTCTCAGATGCGTGACATGCCAGTCGTCGGAATATTTGGCACCGACGCGGGCAAGATCAGGGCCCGTGCGCTTCGATCCCCACTGAAACGGGTGATCGTACATGCTTTCAGCCGCCAGCGAATAATGGCCGTACCGCTCCACCTCGTCACGCAGCGGACGGATCATCTGCGAATGGCAGAGATAGCAGCCTTCTCGCACGTAGATGTTGCGGCCGGCCAGTTCGAGCGGCGTGTAAGGCCGCATCCCGTCGACCTTCTCGATCGTGCTCTTGAGATAAAACAACGGCGTGATTTCAACAAGACCGCCGATGGAGATGACGACAAGAATGCCGATGATGAGAATGATCGAATTTTTCTCGAAGATATGATGACGATTCCATACTGACATTTGAATGCCTGTTCTCACTCGGCCGGAACAAGGGAAACGCGTGGTGAGGTTTCCGCAGTATTCTCGGCGCGAACCGTCATCCACAGATTGTAAGCCATGATCAGAGCGCCGATCAGGTAGAGAGCGCCGCCCGCCGCGCGAATGATGTAGAACGGATGCATCGCCTCGACGCTTTCGATGAAGGAATATTCAAGGAAACCAAGCGACGTATAAGCGCGCCACATCAGGCCTTGCAGGATTCCGGAGACCCACATCGCCGAGATGTAGAGAACGATGCCGATGGTCGCGATCCAGAAGTGCCAGCTCACCAGCTTCAGGCTGTAAAGCTGCTTGCGATTCCACAGCCATGGCACAAGGCAATAGAGCGCTCCGAAGGAGACGAACCCGACCCATCCGAGCGCACCGGAATGCACATGGCCAATGGTCCAGTCCGTGTAGTGACTGAGCGAGTTCACCACCTTGATCGACATCATCGGCCCTTCGAATGTGGACATGCCGTAGAATGCGACCGAGACCACAAGCATCCGAAGAACCGGGTCGGTGCGCAGCTTGTCCCACGCGCCCGACAGCGTCATCAGTCCGTTGATCATGCCGCCCCACGACGGCATCCAGAGCATGATGGAGAATGTCATGCCGAGGGTCTGCGCCCAGTCCGGCAGCGCCGTGTAATGGAGATGATGCGGACCCGCCCAGATATAGAGGAAGATCAGCGACCAGAAATGGATGATGGACAGCCGGTACGAATAGATCGGCCGCTCGGCGCGCTTGGGAATGAAGTAGTACATGATGGCGAGGAAGCCGGCGGTGAGGAAGAAGCCGACCGCGTTGTGGCCGTACCACCACTGGAACATCGCATCCTGAACGCCGCCCCACACCACATAGGACTTTGAACCAAACACAGAGACCGGCAGCGCCGGATTGTTGCCGAGATGCAGAACCGCGATCGTGACAATGAACGCCAGATAAAACCAGTTGGCGACGAAGATGTGCGGTTCCTTGCGCTTGATGATGGTCGCGAGGAACACCAGCAGATACGTCACCCAGACGATGGTCAGCCACAGATCGGCATACCACTCAGGTTCGGCGTACTCTTTCGATTGCGTGACACCGAGCAGATAGCCGGTGCCCGCAATCAGAATGAAGAAATTGTAGCCGAGGACGACAAACCATGGCGCAAGATCGCCGGCGAGACGGACGCGGGACGTCCTCTGCACGACATAGAATGACGTCGCGATCAGCACGTTTCCGCCGAATGCGAAAATCACGGCGGAGGTGTGCAATGGCCGCAGCCGTCCGAACGTGGTCCAGGGCAAATCGAAATTCAGCGCCGGCCATGCCAATTGCGATGCGATCAGCAGCCCCACCGCAAAACCCGCGATCCCCCAGAACACCGCCGCGACCGAGGCGAATTTGATCGGCCCGAAATTGTAGTTCGGCCGGCCGTCAATCTCAGCCGGTGGCAGCGCCGCCGGCCGGTCGAAATAACGGTTGAAGATCGCGAATGAAGCCCAAAGGCTCGCGGCGGCGGTCACCCAAGCATGAAACCTGTAGGCCTCGTCCTGTGCGTTTGCTGCCGCGATGATGGAGAAAAGCACCAAAGCGACAAACAAGGCCGCCAGACTCCCCTCACCAAACGTCATCACTTTATTATCTGGGGCGCGTGCCATGGCGACTCTTCATATGCAGATCCGAGTGCCAGCTATCTCTGATTTTCCGGGACTTGGATTTGATCGAAATCAATTTCCGGAAAATGGCGTGGCCTCAGGCCAGCTGCCACGCGCAGCCGATTCACCGCGTCACGTGGCTGAAAAGCGCTTCATATATAAAAGTCTGGCGATGCCTGGACGGACCGTCCGGCTCGACGCAACCATGACAGTGTCGAGAGAAGAAGAGTTTCGCTCAGAATCTTTGACGACACCGTGCCGCAGCACCCGATGGCACGTGTTCCGGACGAACCGATTTGCCCGAAGGCAACGCGTATCAAAAATTGCGGAATGCGTCCCGTTGTCATTTGCCACGCCTTGCCAAGGCGAAGTCGTGGCCCGGACGGGCCTGCCAGGGCAAATTCACAAGCCCGCGTTCTCCGGAAGGCCAGCTTGACTCGATAGATAATAGCGGCAATGTTCGCGCCAATAATCCGATATCAAATCGGATTTGATAAATAATAATGCGCATCTGGGAGGATGTTTGATGTTGCTGTCTCGCCGTGTCGCCATAGGTGTTTTTTCCGCTGCTTTCCTGGGATCTGTCGCCCCGAGCCTTGCTCAGGAGACGATCAAGATCGGCATGGCCTCTCCGCTCACGGGCGTCGCCGCCGAAGTCGGCCTGTTCCAGAAAGCCGGAGCCCAGCTCGGCATCGACCGCGTCAATGCCGAGGGCGGCGCACTCGGCCGTAAGTTCGAATTGGTGGTCGAGGACGATCAAACGACCAATCCGGGCATCGTTCTGGCCTTCTCGCGCCTCATCAACCGCGGCGATCTCGTCGCCGTTCTCGCCTCGCTCCGCTCCACGCAAGTCAACGCCATTGCAAGTGATGCCAAGAAGGCGGGCATTCCGGTGTTCTTCGGCGGCACCGATCCGTCGTTGACGCAGAACAGCAATCCCTGGTTCTTCCGCACCCGGCCTAACGATTCATATTCCGCCAAGGTGATCGCTGAGTTCGGTGTCAATGAACTGAAAAAGAAAAAATGGGCGATTGTCCATTCGACCGACGCCTTCGGCACCGGCGGCATGAAAGCGCTCGTCGCCGCGCTCAAGGATCTCGGCATCGAGCCGGTTCTGGTGCAGGGCTTCAACAACAGCCAGGCCGACATGACGCCGATCGTGCTCGCCGTCCGCCAGTCCGGCGCCGACATCATCTCGACCTATTCCCCGCTTGAAACCGATGTCGCGGTGCTCGCCCGTCAGTTCAAGCAATTCGGCATCAACGCGCCGTGGATCGGCTCGGCCTCCGTCGCCTCCACCACCGCGCTTCAGCTCGCCGGTCCTGCTCTCTTTGGCACCTATGCCGTTGCCGACTACAATTCGGAGGCAAATGCCGAAGCGAAGACTTATTTCGACGCCTTCTCCAAAACGGTCGGCCGTCCGCCGGACTACACCTCGGCATGGACCTACGATTCCATCCGGCTGATCGCCGAGGCGATCAAGAAGGCTGGAAGCACCGATCCGGCCAAGATGCGCGAGGCGCTGCTCGCGTTGAAGGGCTTCGCAGGTGCAGAAGGCGCCTATACTTTCGACCAGAACGGCGATGGCCTGCGCGGCTACAACATCGTGCGCAACGACAACGGCAAGATCGTCTTCGTACGCCACATCGACTCCGACAAGTGATTGCCCGACGGCAATTCCATTCCCTTGCCCACGGCCGATGCGCCGTTGGCAAGGGATCGTGACCTGACGCCTGCGGGATAGACGATGAGTATGCTTCCACAACTTCTGTTCACCGGGATCGGCATCGGCAGCATCTATGCCATGGTCTCTCTCGGCTTCGTGCTGCTGATCCGCTCGGCGAACGTCGTCAATTTCGCGCAGGGCGAGTTCTCCATGGTCGGCGCGTACACCATGGTGATCCTGCTCGTCGGCCTCGGCCTGAATTACGTGGTCGCATTGGTGCTTGCTATCGTGCTGATGGCGGTGTTCGGCGTTGTCTTCGCCAGTATCACCTATTGGCCGCTGCGCGACCGCGGACAACTGCCGGTGATCATCAGCACGATCGGCGCGACCATCCTGCTGTCGAATCTCGTCCTCGCCACCTATGGCCCAAGTCCCGAGGTGCTGCCCGGCCTGTTCGACGGCTCGGGCTTTCTGGTCGGCAACGTGTTCATGGACAGCCAGTACCTTTCCATCATCGCCGTGACGGCGCTGTTGGTTTGCCTGCAATATCTGATCTTCGAGAAGACCATGATCGGCAAGAAATTGCAGGCGACGTCGCAGGACAAGGAGATGGCCAGCCTGCTCGGCATTCCGGTGATCGCCATGATCTTCGGCACCTTCGCCTATTCGGCCGCGCTGGGCGGGCTGGCCGGCATCCTCGTCGCGCCGATCCTGTTCGTGTCCGTCGGCATCGGCCCGCTGATCGCGCTGAAGGCGTTCGCGGCGAACATCATTGGCGGCTTCGGCTCGATTCCCGGCGCCATCTTCGGCGGCCTCATCATCGGTGTCGTCGAGACACTGGGCGCGGCTTACATATCTGTTCCTTACAAGGATGCCTTTGCCTTCCTGATGCTGCTCGCGGTGCTTCTGGTGCGTCCGCAGGGCTTGTTCGGCGAACGCATCGCCGAGAAGGCTTGAGAAGGCGGCACCCATGACTCATTCCGCTGCCTTCAAGAAGCGTTTGTCCATCTATGGCGGGCTGGCGATTATCGCGGCTGTCGCCATCGTGTTCGTGGCCCCCACGCAGGGCTATTATCTCAACATCATGATGCAGGCGGCGACGTATGCCATCGCGGTCGCCGGCATCGTCATCGTGCTCGGCTATTGCGGCCAGCTCGCGCTTTGTCAGGCGGCGTTCCTCGGCATCGGCGCCTATTGCGTCGCTCTCGGCACGGTGGTTTACGGCCTGCCCTTCTTCGTCGCGCTGGCGATCGGCGTGGCGACGACTGCCGTCGGCGGCATCCTGCTGGGGTTTGCCACCCTGCGGCTCGGCGGCCATTACCTCGCCATGGTGACCATCGGCTTCCAGATCATCGTCACCATGGTGCTGACGAACTGGATCAGTTTTACCCGCGGCCCTGACGGTATCTCCGGTGTGCCGCGCCCGATGCTCGGCCCGCTCAATCTGTCGGGCGGCTCGACCTATCTGGCGCTCTGCATCGTCTTCCTCGTGCTGGTCACTCTCTACACAACGTTCCTCAAGGCGAGCCGCCTCGGCCGTGCCATGCAGGCCGTGCGAGACAACGAACTCGCCGCCTCCACCTGCGGCATCGACGTGTTTCGCACCAAGACCGTGGCCTTTGGCATCAGTGCCGCATTGGGCGGACTGGGCGGCGGGCTGTTCGCCGGCGCGTTTTCCTACATCAGCCCGGACCAGTTCACCTTCAACGAATCCATCGTGCTCCTCACCATGGCGCTGCTCGGCGGCGTGCAGTCGCCAATCGGCGCGCTGTTCGGCACGGTGCTGCTGGTGCTTCTGCCCGAATGGCTGCGCTTCCTGCGCCAGGCCTATCTTGCGGTTTATGGCGCGGCGGTGATCGCCATCATGATTTTTCTGCCACGCGGCGTGTGGGGATTCGTCACCGATCGTTTCTTCCGTGAAGTGCCGATCGAGGAAGGCCCGGTTGCGCCGCTGCCGCTGCTTGCCCGTACCGCAAAGGCATCGACTGAGATCGTGCTGGAAATTTCCGGACTCGCCAAACACTTCGGTGGCCTGAAGGCGCTCGATGGTGTCGATATGACTGTGCGTAAAGGCTCCGTGCACGCGCTAATCGGACCGAACGGCTCCGGCAAGACCACCATGGTAAACGTCGTCACCGGGCTCTATGTCGCGACGTCCGGCAAGGTACGTTTGCTTGGACACGACGTCACCAACCAGCCGCCGCATGCGCGTGCCCGTCTCGGCATGTGCCGCACCTACCAGAACATCCGTGTATTTCGCGGCCTGACTGTTCTGGAAAACGTCAACATCGGCGCAGAGCGCGACGGTAACGACATCGCCGGAACCGAAGCGACGCGTGAGCGGGCTCTGGCTGCGCTCGACTTCGTCGGCTTGCGCGACGTCGCCGGCCTGCCGGTCGGCGACTTGCCTTACGGCCACCAGCGTTATGTCGAGATCGCCCGCGCGCTTGCGGGCTCGCCGGAAATCCTACTGCTTGATGAGCCGGCGGCCGGCCTCAACATGACAGAGAAGAGCGAGATGGCGGCGCTGCTCAAACGGCTCAAGGGCCATGGCATGACGATCGTCATCATCGACCACGACATGAAACTGATCGAACAGGTGGCCGACCACATTACCGTGCTGAACTTTGGCAAGCGCATCGCCGATGGCGATACCCGTGCGGTGCTCGCCCATCCCGAAGTCATCGCGGCCTATCTTGGGGAGCCGCGTGATGAAGTTGCTTGAGATCAAAGGTCTCACCTCGCGTTACAACGCAGGCGATGTCCTCAAGGGACTCGATCTCGTGGTCGAGGAAGGCGAGATCGTTGCGCTGCTCGGCTCCAATGGCGCCGGCAAGAGCACCACGTTGCGCTCAATTTCCGGTCTCGTGCCGCACGTTACGGGCGAGATCAATTTCGCCGGAACGTCGATCATCGGTATGAAGACCGAGGCCATCGCCAAACTTGGCCTCGCCCATGTGCCGGAAGGACGGCGGCTGTTTCCCGGACTTACGGTGCGTGACAACATCCTGCTCGGCTCATCCAACCGCAGCGGGACTTCCCGCACGCAATTGCAACGGGAAGCCGATGAGATGTTCGAGCTTTTCCCGGACCTGAAGCGGCTTGAGAAGGCTTATTGCTGGAGCCTTTCCGGCGGCCAGATGCAAATGGTCGCGGTCGCGCGCGGGCTGATGGCGCAGCCGAAACTGC
>DASWQB010000242.1:0-3273 GCA_036398335.1 Afipia sp.
GCGGCACGCTGATAGTGTGGCTGCGGGTTTGCAGCGCCTCGATCGGGGTGCCGGCCGCGATACGGCCCATCACCGGGACGGACACCGGATGTTCGCCGCCATCCTCGGTGGCCATCGGTGTGCTGCGGACCTTGCCGAGGCTGCCGTCGATCACGCTCGGGGTAAATCCGCGCCGCTGGTTGCTACCGCTATGACCAAGCTCGGGCAGCTTGATGACCTCGATGGCACGGGCGCGATTGGCGAGGCGGCGGATGAAGCCGCGCTCTTCCAGCGCCGTGATGAGGCGGTGAATGCCGGATTTAGAGCGCAGGTCGAGCGCGTCCTTCATCTCGTCGAAGGAGGGGGGGACGCCGGCCTCTTTGAGGCGCTCATTGATGAACCGCAGCAGTTCGTATTGTTTGCGTGTCAGCATCTTTGGCCGTCCCCATCCCATCAATCCGGGTTCTTGCTGAACCCTGTCTGCACAAGCCGTGCAGTTCACCCGCAGGTATAAAGCGCGACTCGTTCGAAACAAATCATGAACGAACACTATATGTTCCATATGTGTTCCGCAACGGTTAAATTTGGGTAAAGGCCACAGCGGAAAACAGAACCACGTGTTTTGCTCAGCGATGGCCGCGCGATGCCAGCCATTCAATGAGCCCGGTGATAGCTCCAAACAGCAATGTCACGGTGACGATCTCCGCGGGCGCGTCGAACAGATGCGCGACAATGGCGACCAGCCAGATCGAGCCTGTCAGCCATAGCGCGATTGAAATCGATGCCGGAAGAGGAAGTCTTTTCATCGCTCGCCCCTTTGTGAGGGGCAACGGCACCGGCGGGCGCAAATCTCCTACCGGCGCGTTGCGCCCGGTAGGAGTCATCAGCCTTGAGCCTATTTTGAAATTTGGCGGCTCGCGGCGGTTGTCGGGAGACTCCATCCCCATCAACATAGCGAAAAGCTACGCCGCTATTTTCGCTTCGGCAAGGGCGATTGCGATGCGTGCCCAGCCAAGAGTCAGGAGGGCAGCCGCAACACCTCAACGCGCTCGCCGGCTTTGGCGGCCGGCGCGTTCGGAGGCCGCACGATCAGGGCGTTGGCGGCGGCGAGATTTCCCAGCAGCGAGGAATCCTGCTGGCCGACCGAGGACACGACTTCAAGTCCGTCCTCGCGCACGCCAAGGCGCGCGCGCAGATATTCCTGGCGGTGATCGTTCTGCGGCAAATCATGAGCGGCGATCGCGCTCTCCATGACATGGTGGATGTCATTGCGGCCGGACAGAGCGCGGATCAGCGGCACACCGAAGATGAAGGTGCAGACATAGGACGACACCGGGTTGCCCGGGACGCCGATCACGCGCATCGCGCCCAGATGCCCGTTCATCATCGGCTTGCCGGGCCGCAGCGCGATCTGCCAGAAGTTCATTTCGACGCCCTCGGATTCAAGCGCGCTTTTGACGACGTCATGATCGCCGACGGACGCCCCGCCGGTCGAGATGAGGAGATCCGCCTTGGCTTCGACCGCCGCGCGTACGGCGCGCGCGGTGTCGTCCAGCGTGTCGCGCGCGAGACCGAGATCGATTGTCTGCGCGCCTTCGCTGTGCGCGAGCGCTCGCAACGCGTAGGCGTTGGAGAACACGATCTGCCCCGGCCCGGCATGTTCGCCCGGCATCACCAGTTCGTCGCCGGTGGCAAGCAGCGCGACGTTCGGGCGGCGATATACCGGCAGGGTGGGATGATTCATGCTGGCGGCGAGCGACAGCGCGCGGTCGGTGAGGCGGGTGCCTTTCTTTAGCAGCACGTCGCCTTCGCGGAAATCGACGCCGGCATGGCGGATATGGCGCGGCATCGCGGCATCGACATTGACGATGACGGTATCGCCATCGCGCGAGGTATTTTCCTGAATGACGATATGATCCGCGCCCTGCGGCACCACGCCGCCGGTGAAAATGCGAACCGCTTCGCCCGCGCCGAGGTTTTTGCCGAACGGCGTGCCGGCGGCGGCTTCGCCGATCAGTTTCAGCCGCGCATCTTTGGTGGCGTCCTCGAAGCGCACCGCATAGCCATCCATCGCCGACATGTCGGCAGGCGGCTGGGTACGTAGCGCAATGACATCGCGCGACAGCGTGCGGTGATGAGCGTCCCACAGCGCGACGCTCTCCTCGCCGAGCGGCTGTGCCCCGGCGAGAACGGCGGCCAGCGCGTCCGCCACCGGCGTCAGCGCCTTTTTCGGCATGTCACTTTTCATGTTTGTAGGAGCCGGACTTGTAAGGGCCAGACTTGCCGCCGGATTTCTCCAGCAGGCGGATGCCCTCGATGTGCACGCCGCGCTCGGCCGCCTTGATCATGTCGTAGATGGTCAGGCACGCCACCGATACGGCGGTCAGCGCTTCCATTTCGACGCCGGTGGGACCCGTGACCTTCACGCTGGCCGTGATGTGGCAGCCGGGCAGGTTTGCATCCGGCGTGATGTCCACGGTGACTTTCGACAGCGCCAGCGGATGGCACAGCGGAATAAGTTCGGAGGTGCGTTTCGCCGCCATGATGCCGGCGACGCGCGCGGTGCCGAGCACGTCGCCCTTTTTGGCGTTGCCGCTCTCGATCAGCGCCAGCGTGTCACGGCTCATCACCACATAACCCTCAGCGACCGCGACGCGCTCGGTCGCGTCCTTGCCCGAGACGTCAACCATGCGGGCCTCGCCTTTGGCGTCGATATGGGTGAGGGTCTTGTCCGCCATCAGTGGCTCGCCGATGCGCGCTGCGGCGCTTGCCGTGTCAGCAAAGTCTTTGTGGCGGCCGTGACGTCGGCCTGACGCATCAGGCTTTCGCCGACCAGAAACGTCTCCATGCCGACTTTCGACAAACGCGCGATGTCGGCGGGGGTGAAGATGCCGCTTTCACCAACCATGATGCGGTCTTTCGGAATCAGCGGCGCGAGCTGCTCGCTGGTGGTTAAAGTGGTCTCGAAGGTGCGCAGATTGCGGTTGTTCACGCCGAGCAGGGGCGATTTCAATTTAAGAGCGCGTTCAAGTTCATCCTGATTGTGAACCTCAAGCAGTACATCCATGCCGTGGGCTAACGCGGCGTCCTCGATGTCGCGCGCGGCTGAATCGTCCAGTGCCGCCATGATAATCAGGATGCAGTCCGCGCCATAAGCGCGCGCTTCCGCCACCTGATAAATGTCGTACATGAAGTCCTTGCGTAGCACCGGCAGGTTTACCGCCGCGCGCGCCGCGACCATGAAATCCATATGGCCCTGAAACGAGGGTGCGTCGGTGAGAACGGAAAGGCACG
>DASWQB010000243.1:0-6002 GCA_036398335.1 Afipia sp.
CCAGCTTGTAGACAATTTTGGCACCTGGGCAAACGCTCTTTCGCAGTGCGAATTCAATTTCTTAACAAGACGTTGCCAAAGCGCCACGCATACCGAAAAGCCTTATATCTGAACATGATCCCGTCCGAAAACCGATGTCCACTTTTCGGGATCATGCTCTAGGAACCAGCCAGATGCAGGATGTCATTGTAGGTCGCAAAGACCATCAGCATCAGCACCAGTGCAAGCCCCACCCGAAAGCCCATCTCCTGCGATTTTTCCGACAGTGGACGGCCGCGAACAGCCTCCAGAAAATAGAACAAAAGGTGCCCGCCATCGAGCATCGGAACCGGAAACAGGTTCAACAGGCCGATCGAGACCGACAATACAGCAGCCAGATGAATCAGGGCTGAAAGACCGAAGGTGGCGACCTGCCCCGAAATCTGGGCGATCCGGATCGGGCCACCGAGCTGATCAGCGCTGGCGCGGCGGGTGAAGACGTCGCCGATATAGACCAGCGTGGTCTTGGCGACGAACCAGGTTTCCTTCACGCCCAGCCAAAAACCGGTGGCCGGATTCACTCGTTCGGTCGAAGCCTCGCCCGCCACCGTGGAGCGGGTGATGCCGAGAATGCCGACCTTGTGTGAATTGTTGAAGCTGTCCTTGATCTCGCGAAGCTCAGGCGTGGCCGTCAGGGCAATCGTGCCCTCGCCGCGCTTGACCGTGAACTGCAACGCATTGCCGGCATTGGTGCTGACGACGCGCTGCATGTCGGTAAAAGTCTCGATGGTCTTGCCGTCGATTGCCGTAATCACGTCGCCGGTCTGGAAGCCCGCGGTGGCGGCGGCACTGCCGGCCTGAATGGAATCGACCCGCGCGCTGGTGATCGGCTTGCCGAAGAAGGTGAACAGGCAGCCGAAAATCACGATGGCCAGGATGAAGTTCGCAATCGGGCCCGCCGCGACGATCGCCGCGCGGCGCGCCACGCTCTTATGGTGAAAGCTGCCCTTGCGGTCTTCCTCGCTCATCGCCTTGAGCGTTTCGGTGGAAGGGGTCGAGGCCTCGGATTCATCGCCGAAGAATTTGACGTAGCCGCCAAGCGGGATCGCCGAGAGTTTCCAGCGCGTGTTGTGGCGGTCGTTGAAGCCGAACAATTCGGGACCGAAGCCGAGCGAAAACGTTAACACCCGCACGCCGCACCAGCGCGCCACGAGGAAGTGGCCGAGTTCGTGGAAGAAAACGACGATGGTCAGGACGAACAGGAACGGGACGATATAGCCGATCAGGCCATGGCTCAGCGTATTGAAAGTATTCAGCAAAATGTCCAATTTCGTTCCTTTCCGACCAAGCCTCGAAAGCCGGCTCTTAACCTACCTACGATGCCTTTAAGGCAATTTGAGGCAAGAGGGTGACGGCCATCTTTCGCGCATTATGGTCAACGGCGATGGCATCATCCGCACTGGTCAGCGGAGCGAGGTTGCCGGCGCGAATCCAGCCGTTCATCGTCGCCTCGACCAACTGCGCGATGGCGCCGAAGCGGATTTTCTCGGCGACGAAGGCCGCCACCGCGATCTCGTTCGCGGCGTTGTAAACCGTCGTGGCGCCATTGCCGGTGCGCAGCGCGTCATAGGCAAGCTTCAGTCCCGGAAAGCGCGTGTAGTCGGGGGCCTCGAACGTGAGCGTTCCGATTTTCGCCAGATCGAGCACGGCGGCGCGGCCGGTGATGCGATCCGGCCAGCCGAGGCAATGCGCGATCGGGGTCCGCATGTCGGGCGTACCGAGTTGCGCCATCACCGAGCGGTCGGAAAACTCCACCATGCCGTGGACGATGGACTGCGGATGCACCAGCACGTCAATCTCGTCGGGCGACAGCGCGAACAGATACGAGGCTTCGATAACCTCCAAGCCCTTGTTCATCATCGATGCCGAATCGATGGTGATCTTCTGTCCCATGCTCCAATTCGGATGTTTCAGCGCCTGCGCGAGCGTCGCCTGTTCGATGTCGGCGGCCTTCCAAGTCCGGAACGGGCCGCCCGAAGCGGTGATGATGACACGCACCAGTTCGTCGCGGTTGCCGGAGGCAAGCGCCTGAAACAGCGCGTTATGTTCCGAATCCGCCGGCAGCACGCAGGCCCCTGCCCTTGCCGCGCGGTCCATGAAGAAATCGCCCGCGCAGACGAGGCATTCCTTGTTGGCGAGCGCGATGGTCGCGCCGCGGTCGGCGGCGGCCAAGGCTGGTTTGAGCCCGGCCGCGCCGCTGACGGCGGCCATCACCCAGTCCGCCGGACGCTGCGCCGCCTCGATGATCGCGCCCTCGCCCGCGCCGGATTCGATACCGCTGCCAGCCAAGGCGTCGCGCAACTCGACGAGCTTTGAAGCATCCGCGACGGCCGCAAAGCGCGCGCCGAATTCCCGCGCCAGCTTCGCCAGTGCGTCGACATTGCTGTTCGCGGTCAGCGCCTCGACCTGATACCGGCCGGGTGAAGCGCGCAGCAGATCCATCGTGCTGTCGCCGATGGAACCGGTCGCGCCGAGCACGCTCACGGTCCGCACCGCGGACGCCACCGCCTTGTTGTTACGCAACGGAACTGCATTCATCGCATCACCAAACCATGAAACCGCGGCCGACGCCATCGACGCCGCCGCGCAAAAACCCAATAACGGCGGCGAAAACAATCGCCGCGACGAAACCGTCGAGCCGGTCCAGCAGGCCGCCATGGCCGGGGATAAGCCGGCCCGAATCCTTCACGCCGAACGCGCGCTTGACGGCGGATTCGAACAGATCACCAAGCTGCGAGACCACCGACAGCGCGACCGCGAGGACGAGAAGCGGCAACAAATGGCCCCATCCCGACGCCGCCATGCCGAGCGCGACCAGGATGCTCAGCACCACGCCGCCGATAGCACCCGCCCATGTCTTGTTCGGACTGACCAGCGGCCAGAGCTTCGGGCCGCCTATGGCGCGCCCGGCAAAATAGCCGCCGATATCGCTGGCCCAGACCACCAGCAGAATGAAAATCAGCGCGTAAAAACCCATGGTGCCGTCGAGCCGGATCAGGATCGAGGCGATCAGCGCCGCCGCCGCATATACAAAGCCGCCGGTGTTCCACCATGGACGCTGATGCGAAAGAAAAACGATCAGCGTCGGCCCAACCACCGCCGCCGCCAGCGACACCCCGGTCCAGCCGAACCACAGCGCCAGGCCGATGACTTCAAGCGCGATCACGCCGATCGCGAAAGCGCGCTTCTCGCCCGCCTCGTTCACGATGGCATGCCATTCGTAGTAAAGCCCGATGGCGATGACGGTGACGAGCAGCGTCCACAGCCAGCCGCCGGCGAACGCGATCACGATCGCGATCGGTGCAAGCACCAGTGCGACGGCGGCACGCACGAGCAGATTACGCGAGCCGTTGCCGGTGCCAGACGCATGATCGGATTTGGCTGGCTCCACGCCGCTCACGATCCGGTCTTCGCGACGGTCTTGTCGATCAGGCCGCCAAAACGGCGCTCGCGCGTGGCGTATTCGGCAATCGCGCCCTCTAACGCGGCCTTGTCGAAATCCGGCCAGTGCATCGGCACGAACACCAGTTCGCTATAGGCTGCCTGCCACATCAGGAAGTTCGACAGACGCTGCTCGCCGCTGGTGCGGATAATCAGGTCGGGATCGGGAATGTCCGGCGCGTCGAGATAGCTGCCGAGCGTGTCGGGCGTGATCGAGGCCGCGTCGCGCTTTCCGGCGGCGACTTCACGTGCAAGCCGCTGCGCGGCGTTGGCGATCTCATGGCGCGAACCGTAATTGAACGCGACCACCAGCGTCAGGCGATCGTTGCCCCGAGTCAAATCCTCGGCTTCACCCAGCAACGCACAGATGTCCGGTTCGAGCCCTGCGCGCTCGCCGATCACGCGCACGCGCACGCCATCGGCATGCAGGCTCGCCAGATCGTTGCGGATGAAACGGCGCAGCAGCCCGAACAGATCGCCGATCTCGCTGGCGGGGCGCGACCAGTTTTCCGAGCTGAAGGAGAAGATCGTCAGATAGGAAATGCCAAGTTCGTGCGCGCCGCGCACCACCTTGCGCAAGGCATCGACGCCGCGGCGGTGACCCTCCGCGCGCGGCAGGCCCCGCGCCGCCGCCCAGCGCCCGTTGCCATCCATGATGATGGCGACGTGCCGGGGCGAGTCGCGCCCGGTTCGCCCATCGGTCTGAGGCATGGCAGTCTGAGGCGTGGCGCCGTTCGACATTGACTTTCTCTCAGAGTGCTTTCGCGCGAAGTGAAGCCCATTTCGCTTCAGGAAAACACGATAAAACAGCCTTATACCGTGAGGATTTCTTTTTCCTTGGTGCCAAGCAGCTTGTCGATATCGGCAATCGCGGCATCGGTGACTTTCTGAATCTCCCCGGACGCGCGCTCCTGATCGTCCTCGGAGATCTTGTGATCCTTCTCCAGCTTCTTGACGATATCGAGACCGTCGCGGCGGACATGACGGACCGCGACACGCGCCGCCTCGGCATATTTATGCGCGACCTTGACCAGTTCCTTGCGGCGCTCCTCGTTCAGTTCGGGAATACGCAGACGGATGACCTGACCTTCGGTCGCCGGCGACAAGCCGAGATTCGAATTGACGATCGCGGTCTCGACCGCCTTGACCATCGACTTGTCCCAGACCTGCACCGACAACAGGCGCGGCTCGGGCACGCTCACGGTCGCGACCTGATTGAGCGGCATATGGGAACCGTAGGCTTCGACCTGAACCGGCTCGACCATCGAGATCGCGGCGCGTCCCGTGCGCAGACCGCCGAGTTCATGCTTGAGCGAATCCTTGGCGCCATCCATGCGGCGCTTCAAATCGTTGATGTCAAAACCCTCGACCGCCATAACCATCTTCTCCTTAGAGACTAACTTTCCGATAGAATCGGAAGCGGGACCCTATCGTTTTGAATTATCGCGTCTTCTTCACGCGAACCGGCATCCGCTTCGCTCGAAAACGCTATCGAAATCTCAGCCCGCGACAATCGTGCCCCGGCCGGTGCCGTTCAGGATGGCGCCGATCGATCCCGGCTCGGCGATCGAAAACACGATGATAGGCAAGGATGTCTCGCGGGCAAGTGCGAACGCGGTGGCGTCCATCACCTTGTAGCCGCCCTCAATCGCCTGCGAATGCGACAACCGCTCGAAACGCTTGGCGGTCTTGTCGATTTTCGGATCGGCGCTGTAGACGCCATCGACATTGGTGGCTTTCAGCACAGCCTGCGCGCCGATCTCGGCCGCACGCAGCACGGCCGTGGTGTCGGTGGTGAAAAACGGATTGCCGGTGCCGCCCGCCAGCAGCACGATGCGGCCTTCGGCGAGGTAACGCAGCGCAGCGCCGCGGGTGAACAATTCGCAGACCTGCGGCATCGCCAATGCGGAGAGGATTCGCGAGGCTTTGCCCTTGCGGCCGAGCGCCGAATCCAGCGCGAGGCAGTTCATCACGGTGGCGAGCATGCCCATGGTGTCGCCGGTCGGCCGCGAAACGCCGCGCGAGGACACATCGACGCCGCGAAAAATATTGCCGCCGCCGACCACGACGGCAATCTCGACGCCGAGTTCGCTGGCCGCGATGATGTCGCCGGCGACGCGGTCCAGAGTGGGCTGATCGATACCGAAAGGCTGCGATCCGGCGAGATATTCGCCGGACAGCTTCACGACAACGCGACGATAGGCCGGCTCACCCATAACGAGTCCTTAACTTCTCTCGCCTCTCGCGCATCTGAAGCGTCTTCGAGCGAAGTGGATACCGGTTCGCGTGAAGAAAACGCGTCAAACTAAAAGATGGAGCCTCGCTTCCGATTTGACCGGAAGCGAAAAGGCTCCAAACTCTCCGCTTAGCCTTGCCCTGCTGCGGCGGCGACTTCAGCAGCGAAATCGGATTCCTGCTTTTCGATTCCCTCGCCAAGAGCATAGCGCACAAATCCGGTCACCTTGATAGGCGCGCCGACCTTGCCCTCAGCTTCCTTCACCGCCTGCGCGACGCTCTTCTTG
>DASWQB010000244.1:0-8168 GCA_036398335.1 Afipia sp.
GGGGATAGGCGGGATAAGGCCATGCGCCGTACACGACAGCAGGATCATAATAAGGAACGTAGATTGTTTCGGGCGCTGCAGGCTCGATCACAATGACCTGCTTGTTGTTAACCTGCGTCTTGGTCACCGTCTGCTGTTTGGTGCTGGCGAGCTTGTTGTTTGCATCCGCCTTTGCCCTCAGCCTCTGGATCCCATCCATGACATCCGGCTGCTGCGCGAGCACAGCATCGCCGAGCTTTTGAGTCCAGGCGAGCTTGGCGCTCATCATCGCCAGAACGTCCGGCGTCGCCACAAGCGACTTGATGCTGTCATCCCAAGTCTGCTTGTCGACGGCGGCCTTGAGCTGATCGCCCTTTAAGCCGGAATTCGCCTTGGCCCATCGATCGCCCTCAACCACTTCGAGCGGATAGGTTGACGCCATCAGCACTTCAGAGAGCAATGCGTCCGGATAAAGCGCGATGGGCGCGAGCAACTGATCGAGTTCTTCAGGCTTGAGAAGCCCCGCCGTGGATGAAGGCTGCGGCGATCCATCGGGCGAAGCCGTCTGGGCGCTGACATCCGAGAAGATTGAAGACGTCAGGATCGAAAACAAAACAAGCAACAAGCGGATTAGATGTCGCATCGGCATCCTCACATACGCAAGAGCGGCGGGACAACTCGCAGCAGGTCAACTTTGGTTCGAATTTTACTCTCATCTTCCCAGAAGACTGCCTGAGCACTCTTTTGGTCTATTTCAATATGACAAAAACGGTGCATTTGCGCTCGCCGATTTGCAAGTTTCGATAAGCAGAAATCTTCCTAAAGTGATCCGGGACTTTTCTATCAAGCCCCTGGATGCCGCATCGCAGCAGATGAATTTCCGAGGGTCACTTTATCTGCGCTATTGGGCCTTTTCCGCTTTCAGAACAGCGTCAATCGCCTGAATGATCGTTTTGCCGCGATTGGCCTTGCAGTAGACGATCACCTGATGAATGCCCTCCTTGACGCGCGGAACGTTGATGGACGATTTCTTCGCGAGCCCGTTGTACCAGCCGCTGTACCAGACACCGAGAAAGTCGGCGTCTTCCTGATAGGTGTTGGCAAGCTGATCGCACGTCAGTTTCTGGACGTTGATGTAGCCGTTTGCGTCGGCGTAATTCTTCAGTTCGACTTGCGCTTGCGCCGACACCGAAAACATTGCCAGAACAACGGAGAGAGCAATTCGCTTCATCAGAAGACCTTTCCTTGGTGTTGTCGAGTTAGTTGATTTGCCGGATCGCCGGCGGGAACCATTCCCCACGCTTCACCATGTCCTTGGGAACGTAGGCCCGGAATGTCAGCGAAAACGGCTTGCCTTTCGGCGCCGGAAGCCAGTTCGATTCCGGAATCCCCAGCCCGGTATCGGGGGCGAGGAAAATCTTCAACGATCCGTCTTCTCCGCTCTTGATGTCCTCCTGCTCCTGCCGGATCACGATCACGCGTCCGAGTAGGTAGACATAAGAATCGCGGACCGTCTGCTTGTCGAGAATCTCGGCCGATCGGGCGGGCACCGCGAAAATCGGAACCAGCAGCGTCATCAACAGTACGATCGGCAATTTTCGTATCATCGTTCACGCGCCCCAATACGCCGGTGCTCAGACGAGCTAATGTTTCACAGGCGCCGGCGCCGGAAAGTCGTATTCACCTTTCAGGACGGATTCGACCGGACGATAGATCCGCATTCCCCAGTACCAGTTGTCGCCCGGCGTGTTCAGGCGGTTCTCAACCTTGCCGCAAGCGCTTTCCGGTCCGTAATAAACGGTAAATGTGTCATCCGGGTTATATTTGAGCACCCGATTGTTCAGCGTCGAATGTTCGTCGTGAATGTATTTGTCTTCGCCGTACATCGTGATCGAGAAGAAGCCCTTTTCACGGAAACCGGGCTTCTTGTAGGTGGCGCTGTAGCACTCGCCCCCCTTCAACTTGTAATCGCGATAGATATACATCGCATGCTCTGGGGGCAGGAGCCCGAGCGCAACTGAAACGCCAAGACGCTGCATTTGCGGATCCAGCGTTCCGTGCGCTCCGGATGTGCCGTTGAGGTTCGGCAGCTTCTTGGCCTCTTCCTGATATTTGGCCCGTAGCGCTTCAAGACTCGTCATATTCCAATCGACGGGCTTGTAGTCCTTTGCCGCTACGCCTTGTGGGAGCGCGACCACGATCTGATCCTGCAGGCTGTTGACGTATTTCACATCCTCCGGATTGGCGGCGTCCACCTGTGTACGGATCGCAATGCCGACGAATTCGGTTTGCGATATGATCTCGAAAGTGCCGGGACCGTAGAAAACCTGATCGATATAATGGTCTGTCTGTTGAAATGTCATGTCGCCAATAACAAGAATATACGGGCAGAGAGCGCTATGCAGCCCTGTGCGTGCGATCAAGTCTATTCGGAGCTGGAGCGCCGGAAGATTGAAGCCGGGAAGCGTACGTAAGAATCTCTTACTCAATCGCTTCGCAATTTACAGAAATGCTATGTGGTTCGATCTTAACTTTGCGCTCCATAAAAGCTCATTATGCGAACGAGATCGTACGCGCCACCAAGGCTCTCGCGTCTGCAGGCTGATCGCAACCGGAGCACGTCCGCTCTCCCCGCATTTCTGGATCAGCCGACGACGCCACCAATAGGTTGCTCCTCGCCGAAACACATGTTGAACCGCGCCCTTGTGGACACTCCTGTGTTACAGGCGCGTGCTACACTCGCGTTTGAACGCCCCAGTCGAAACTGGTTAGCTCTACAATTTCAATGGGTAAAGATCGCTTGGCTGGCGACACAGCACTGTTCGCGCCGGTTTCCACGATCATTCCCTGCAAACAGGGAATTTTACAGGGAATTTGATCATTTCAAGCTTTTTGGCAGAGGCATCTTAGCGAAAAAACACTGCTAATCGCCTGCAACAAGACTTGACCACCCCGTTATTACGCGGGTGCATTAGAAGCGTCTTCAGCATGGCAAAATTATATGGTCGTCTAATGCCTAAGCGGAAGGATTTTACGCCAGCTCAAGTCAATCCTAGAGAAGCTTGCGATATGGCGTCAACGAGCTTCTGTATCTCCTTCACTTTCCAAATGAAGTTCATCAACTTCCTCCACACACTGCGTATCGTCTGACGCAGAATCACACAGCTGACCATTTCGCGAAATGTTTGATCAACAGTTCGGATACATCTTCGGGCGCCTCCCGGGTCGGAAAGTGCCCCACGCCCGGAAGCACAAATCGCTGGAATGATCCTGAAAACTTTGCCGCTATATTTTCCGTGGTGCGCGGCGGATTAACTCCGTCGGCCTCGCCCTGAATGTACATCGCAGGAAGTGTAAGCTGAGTTGTTCTTTTAATCTTGTCCTCCAGCCAGCGGCTTTCCACGTCTGGATCAACCTCATCCCAACGGGCTCGATAGGAATGCAAGGTCACATCGACCCAATCTGGGTTTTCAAAAGAACGTGCAACCCGTTCGAAGGTACTCTCTTCAAACCAGCCCGGTGGCGACCAGTTCGTCCACATGAAACGTGCAAAGGCTTTCGGTTGATCTCGCACTGCCTGGGCCCCCCGTTTGGTGGCCTGAAACCAATGATACCATTGACGTTGCGCCTGCTCAAACGATGGAGTGGATACGCCTCCAGCACGGGGAGGTGTAGACATCATCACCATTGACTGAACCCGAGCCGGCCAGCCGACAGCCAGTGCTTCAGATATGCGCGCACCCCAATCATGTCCCGCCACGCAAAAACGCTTGATCTTAAGCGCATCCATCAGTGTTATTGCGTCCAAAGCCAAGATGCCGCTATCACCCGTACGGCGCGTGTCGGTTCTAACGAATGTCGTTCGGCCAAAACCCCGAAGCGTCGGCATGATGGTGCGGAAGCCGGCCCGGTTCAGCCTCTGTGACACATCCGACCAGGTTGTCTCGTCGTCCGGCCAGCCGTGGAGAAGCAGAACCGGGATGCCCGTTATTGGCCCTGTGTCGAGGTAGAAAATATTCAGACTGTCCGTCAAAATCGTCGGCACGCTTTGATCCTGTCTCGACTGATTATCTGCAGAGATTGATCACATAGGCGGATGGTAACCAGAACATCGGTCCGACCGATTTAGAGCGTGACGTTTCGAAGGTTCGCTGGACTGACGTGGTTGCTCCCCAGCCTGATGCTATAGAGTTCCTCAATGTGAAAGATCACATCCATCAAAAGCAAAGAATCCAATAGGCCATCGTCCAGCAAATCGGTTTCAGGCCGAATCCGTTTCAGGCCGAATCCGTTTCAGGCCAAGTCCGTCATATTGCAGACAGCACGATCGGACGAATGCAGGATTTCTGCTTCCACTTGAGTTCTACCGTCCATTGTCATTTCCATATTGCGACACGGCCACGAAGCGAGACATCCGATAGCAGCCGGTAAATCTGACTCTGCGACGGTAAAGGAACCTGCTCTGTCCAACAATTGAGATTATCTTCCAGATTATGCGGTTTGATCGTATAATAGTGGAATCCTGCCTGGCTCACGCCCTTAGCGCAATCAGAGCACTTCCTCGGAGCATCAAATGGAGCGCGTTCCTGCGAGACTGGCGCACGTCAACCTCAAGCTCCTCCAGACCTTCTTGCTCGTCGGCGAGCACAGCTCTTTCCGCATTGCCGCGGAAAAATCTTTCCGGTCGCAATCTGCCGTTAGTGCCCAGATCCGTGAATTAGAAAAGCAACTGGAGGTGTCCCTTTTTCACAGAACCACGAGGAGCGTGCGCCTGACCGAGGAAGGTCATCAGTTGCTGGAATGCGCGCAGAAAGCACTGCTCGAAGTCGAAAATGGATTACGGAAAATCCGGGAATCGACGGATATCCGAAGGGGCAGAGTGTCTCTTTCCTGTTCTCCCACCATCGCCGAAACACGTCTCGCCCGCGTTCTCGCGGCCTTTGAAAAGGATTACCCAGGGATCGAAGTGTCCGTGCGCGAACTGACCTCGACCAACCTATTCGACAGTATCCGAAAGCGTGAGGTCGATTTTGGGATCGGTCCGTTGATTGAGACGCCTGAGTTCAATTTCGAGACAATATTGGAGGATCCTCTTTACGCACTAGTCCCCAAGCGTTTCATCACCACCTCTAAAGAGACCATATCGCTCGCCACACTGAGCAACATGCCGCTACTCGTTTTGAATACAGCAACCGCCCTTCGGACCATGCTGGAAGCGACTTTGAGAGAAAGGCAGCTTACGTTCACGACGCGGTACGAATTCGCTCAAGCCCAGACGCTTATATCGATGGCTGACGCGGGGCTTGGGGCGGCAATACTTCCAAAGGTCGCGTTACCGACGAGGCTAAATCCTTCAACCTATGCGTTGCGAATCGTAAATCCGCAGTTGGTTCGGGAGGTATCGATCATTACAGCGCGAGGACAGTCGCTCTCACCAGCCTCCCTACGGCTGGTCCAACTATTGCGGCAATTGATCGCGAGCCCGGAAGAAAAACGCGGACTTACACGGAAAATACGGACGAACATAGCGAAGAAATCGGTTTCAGATTAAGCAGCTAAGCTGCATAATCGACGCGATAAGTTCATTTGTGCGGTCACCTTCTCCTCCCTAACAATTGCCTAGCGATCAGGACGACGCCGTTAACGCGCGCCGACCCCACATCGCTCACTTTTAGGGAAGCCGATGAACTTCGATCTTATGCGCGGACTTCGCGTGATAGAAAGCTCCGCATTCATAGCGGCACCACTTGCGGGCATGACCCTGGCGCAGTTTGGCGCCGACGTCATCAGAATCGATATGATCGGGGGCGGCATCGACTACGCGCGGCTTCCCGTCATGCCGCAAGGCAGAAGCCTTTACTGGACAGGGCTTAACAAGGGCAAACGATCGATCGCCGTGGATATCCGCAAGCCGGAGGGGCGCGAGCTGATACGTGCGCTCGTCACCGCTCCCGGGGATGAATCGGGTGTTCTGCTGACCAACATCGGCGTTCCTTGGCTGTCGCACGCATCATTATCACAAACTCGGGCCGACGTCATAACGTGCACGATCGAGGGAAACGCGGACGGATCTACCGCTGTTGATTATACCGTGAACTGCGCGACCGGATTTCCGTCGATCACCGGCGGTGGTTCATCCGCATCACCAGTCAATCACGTACTCCCGGCTTGGGATATCGCATGTGCATTTCAGGCGGCATTTGCGGTCACTGCGGCTTCCGCTAACCGCAGAGCGACCGGCCAAGGTGCTGATATTCGCGTGGCCCTATCGGACGTTGCTTTCTCAATGCTCTCGCATCTGGGAATGATCGCTGAAGCCGAACTTCTGAACCAAGAGCGACCTTCGATCGGCAACTACCTCTATGGAGCATTTGGACGCGATTTTGTGACGTCCGATAATGAACGCGTGTTCGTAACAGCAATCTCGCTCGGCCAATGGAAAAACCTGGTCAAGGCATGCGACCTCGAAGCACAGATCGTACTTCTCGAAAGCGAGCTCGGGCTCAACTTCACCAATGAACGCGATCGATACGAGGCAAGGGAGCGTATCTCGCCGCTCGTCGCGCTATGGTGCGGCGCACGAACGCTGCACGAAATTAGCGAGATCTTTGCCAGTCGTGGTGTGTGTTGGGGCCGCTACCAGACTGTGCTCCAGGCGCTCGCCACGGACCATCGTGTAAGCGACAAAAATCCGATTTTCGAAAAGATAGATACGCCGGGCGTCGGACGACACCTCGTCGCCGGCACCCCAGTCCGTCTCGGCAACATTCCGCGCGGTGCAAGCTCGTCCGCTCCGTTACTGGGCCAGGACACCGATCAGATACTCATGGATGTACTTCGGCTTGATGCTGCGGCCGTGGGGAAGTTGCATGACCTCGGCGTGGTGGCTGGTCCAGAGCGCGATCCTCTCGCCGCAACGCACTAACAGCCAAACTCTAGATTAAAAGTCCGAGGGAACGCCGTGCCGATCAGACAACGCCAAGGAAACTACTTTGAGGACTTTCGTATCGGGCAGGTGATACGGCATAGCACACCACGTACCCTGACTGACGGCGACAGTTCCGTTTACATTGCCCTCACGGGAACGCGTTATGCAGCCTCTTCGGCTGACACCGCAGCTCGAAAACTTGGCTATCCCGGAAGGCCGGTGGATGATTTGCTGGTGTTTAACATCGCGTTCGGGAAAACCGTCGCCGACATTTCGCTTAACGCGATAGCCAATCTCGGCTACGCCGAACTGCGCTTCCTCGCCCCCGTATTTGTCGGCGACACCCTGCGCTGCGAGAGCGCAGTTATCGGGTTGAAAGAGAGCTCCAATCGCAAGAGCGGCGTCGTCTACGTCAGATCGACATGCTACGACAAAGACGATCGCGCGGTGCTGAGCTGGGTACGCTGGGTTTTGGTGCATAAGCGAGACCCATCGGTAGAGATAAAAGAATCCTTTGTTCCCGAGCTGGCGAACACTTTCTCAGCCGATCAGCTCTTTCCCCACGCGCATCTTCGCTCCCATGAGGCTCTTGAAGGCTGGTGCGAGGCAACCGGCTCTGACGAGCTGTGGGACGACTATGAGGTTGGCGAGCGCATCGACCACACGTCGGGCGTAACGATCGAGGAAGCGGATCATATGTCCGCTGCACGTCTCTATCAGAACAATGCGAGGCCCCATTTCGACGGCCTCGCCATGCGCGAATCCGATGTGGGCAGACGCCTGGTTTACGGCGGCCATATCATCTCGGTTTGCCGCGCGCTTGCCTATGACGGGCTGGAGAATGTTCTCGGAATTCTCGCAGTTAACGCAGGCACGCATGTCGCGCCCACCGTGGCTGGCGATACGCTCTATGCCTGCTCCGAAGTTCTGGAAAAATGGAAACTTCCAGGACGCACGGACGTCGCGGCACTTCGGTTGCGAATGATCGGTCTTAAGAACGCAATTCCTAGCGAAATACACAAGCCGCGTAACCAGACCGCCGCGAGACCCACCTATCATCCCGCGGTCGTACTCGATCTTGACTACACCGTTCTGATGCCTCGCAGGCAATCTCGTGATGAATAGAAAGCCTCGCAGTGAAATCGCGCCGTTTCCCGATTTAAACCCACTCCAACCAGCGAGACATCCATGAGTGCGACCATCATCGAGCAGGCATTTGCCAGACTGCAGCGCTCTCAACTAGCAGTTCCGGCATCAAGCC
>DASWQB010000245.1:0-5586 GCA_036398335.1 Afipia sp.
ATCCTCGGCCTGATCGGGACTTTGACCGGCCCGGACTAATCCGCGCCGTGCCGCCGCGCGGAGCACAGGCGCGACAGCCTTCAGGAGCCGATGATAGGCGGCATCGTCACCGGCATTGGCCGATAACATCAGGCCGGTCCATTCATCCTCGTGTCCGCGCAACAAGCGCTCCCATCGGTTAATACGTCCCCGTTCCTAAGATGTTACAGGCCGTTATGGCAATCCGTGCAGGCGCTCCCCGGATGGTTTTGATAGTGATTTCTGCCTTCTTTTCGCCCGGTGGAACAAAAGAATCCCTTTTTTTGCCGCCATCCGGTCACGCAAGCAGGTTTCCTAAGCGAGGGATTATTTCGAGGGAGATCGCGTCATGCACACGGCCATCGGACGATCGCTTGTCATAGCAGTTGCAACGTCGCTTTGTTTCATCACGGCGTCTTATGCCTTGCCTGTTGCAGGGACCGCAGCCACGGCAGGCAAGCCACTGGTTCTGGTCAAGGCGACCAGGGCCAAGCCCGTGTCAAAAAAATCCGCCCGCCTGCACCGCAGTGAACGGAAGACAGCCAAGGCGAATGAAAAGGTTGTGCCAAAGCCTGCAATCGCGAGCAACGAGACACCTGACGGTCAAGCCGCCCCCACAGCATCGGCTGCCCTGCCGCCGCAGGTCGCCAACGCGCATGCCGAGCTGACGACCGGCGATCTTCAGTCCAGCGAATCGCCCTCGACCCTGACCGAGGCCGACAAGATCGCCAGGATCGAGACTGCGAGCAATGGCGTGCAGATCGCGGCCGCCGACCAGCTCAACGACATCGATCGCGATCTGGCTGCGCAAACGCCAGCCTCCACCGCTCCCGTGCAGACTGCGGCACTGGCGGACAGCCAAAGCACAACGGCCCAGAGTTTCATCAGCCAGAGCCAAGGTTTGACTGGCCAAGGTTTGACCGGTCAAGGCTGGAACGGAGCCGCCTTGATCGGAAAGATTTTCATCGGCCTTGGCGCCATGCTGACCCTCGCCTCCGCGGCGCGTATGCTGATTGCCTGAACACATAGCTGCCCGGCGGCCGCCTCCGGCCGGCACTTGCACGCGTCATGACCTGCGGGCAGAGTGCGGCCCCGCAAACGCGCGGTCACGCTTGGAGTCCAAATGGCGGTCTTCGAATATATCGTGGTGGAAAGCCGTGATGGGGTCGGGGTTATTCGCCTCAATCGTCCCAAAATGATGAACGCATTGTCGTTCGGCGTATTCAGTGAGATTGCTGCGGCGCTTGACGATCTTGAATCCGACGACGCCATTGGATGCATCGTCATCACCGGCAGCGACAAAGCCTTCGCCGCCGGCGCCGACATCAAGGAAATGCAGACCAAGACATTCGTCGATATGGCGATGACCGGCTTTCGAAACAGCCGGTCCGATCGTGTCGCGACCTGCCGCAAACCGACTATCGCGGCGGTGAGCGGTTATGCGCTGGGCGGCGGGTGTGAACTTGCGATGATGTGCGACATCATCATCGCCGCCGATAACGCCAAATTCGGACAGCCGGAAATCAACCTCGGCACAATTCCGGGCCTTGGAGGCACGCAGCGTTTGACGCGCGCCATCGGTAAATCCAAGGCGATGGATTTGTGCCTCACGGGGCGGATGATGGACGCGGCGGAAGCCGAACGCTCCGGGCTTGTCAGCCGGGTTTTTCCCGCAAGCACCATGCTCGGCGAGGTCATGGATATCGCGGCCAAGATCGGCACGATGTCGCGCCCGGCTGCGGCGATGGCCAAGAGCGCGGTCAACCGCGCGCTCGAGACGACGCTCGCCGAAGGCATGAAGCTGGAAAACGATCTGTTCGCCTCGACCTTCGCACTGGAAGATCGCGCGGAGGGCATGTCGGCTTTTGTTGAAAAGCGTCCGCCAATTTTCAAAAACCGCTGATTGTCGAAGCCTTGTAGCTTTTGATGGAATCAAAAACGAGGCTCCATTTTCTGAATTGACGCGTTTTGCTCGCGCGAACCGGTATCCACTTCGCTCGAAAACACTACCCGCTTCGCGCCAGCGCGGCGCGCAGCAGGATGCGATATACGAAGTCCGATGCCGTGGCAGGCTTTTCGAGCTGCATACGCGCAAGGCAGGCTTCGTCATCAGCGCTCGTCTGCCTTGTCATCAAGCCTTGCCATGCAAGACCGGCCAATTGCATCGGCGAGGCCGTCGCATTTTTGAGAGACTGCAAGGCAGGAATTAGACGTTGCTCGACATCGGTAAAATCGCTCCCGAACGGAAACGCCGGCAGCAAACCTTCATCGCGCGCGGGCTTTAATGCCCTTGCGATGCGCTCCGGCGTGTTGTCGCGATACGCTGCGGGAATTTCATGGCATGCGGGCAACTTCCCCGCATTCTTGGCGTCACGCATCAAATCATCCTGGCAGCGGGAATCCGCGATCGCCAGCATCGCCGCAATCGTCTCGGCGTCCGATTTCCCCCGCAGATCGGCGATACCGTATTCGGTGACGACGATATCGCGCAGATGGCGCGGGATGGTGGTGTGGCCGTACGACCAGCGGATATTGGAAACCAGCTTCCGTCCGCTTTGGCGCGTTGCATCCAGCGTGAGGATCGAGCGGGCGCCCTCCAGCGCGAATGCCTGCGCCACGAAATTGTATTGCCCGCCGACGCCGCTGACGACCTGACCGTTCTCAAGCCCATCGGAAATTGCCGCACCGAGCAGCGTCGCCATCATCGCATTGTTGACGAAGCGCGCATCGACCCTCGCCTTGCGCTTGGCGTCCTCGCCGCCGTAAAGATCATTGGTGAACGACACCGCCGTCATCTGGATGCGCTCCAGCGCCTGTGGCGCCATCTCGCGCAAAGCACGGTAGAAAGATCGTGGCCCCAGAAAGAACGCAGCGTGCAGCACCGCGCCGTCGACTTCGCGCTTGATGATGCCGGCCTCGATCAGCGCAAGGAACGCTTCGAAGAACATTTCGCTGACGCCATAAAGCCCTTTCTCGAAAGGCGCACTTTCCATGGGCGCCTGCCCCGGAGACAGGCGCGACATGATGCGGCGGAATTCTTCGTTGTCGCGGTGACGGATCACGAGGCCCTGCGCCAGCGCATCGCCGACCTGCCCGATGCCGATTTGCAAGGTGCCGCCATCACGAATGAGCGAAGCGGCATGAAGCCCGGCGGCATATTTGGCGTCGGTGATCGGCTCGGACGGCGGCGCGAATAAAGGAAACTCGGTATCCGGACTCTCCAGAATCGCGTGGAACTCGTCCGCTGCAAGGTCGCCCTTGCCGGGCATGAACGGTAGCTGCGAATTCACCTGCCCGATGATCTTGAACGAGGTGCTACCCTCGCGGCGCGCCTTCAGAAAATCGAGCGTGGTATCGGTGTTGCAGCTCAGGCTGTAGCGTGTCTCGCCGTTCACCACGCGCTTGGCGACAATCTGGGTAATGATGTTGACCCCGCGCTCCATCAGATAAGAGGCGGCGTGGGTGTAATTGGCCGAAATATAATGCTGCTGGGCGTAGCCGTTGTGCAGCCACCGCCCCGCGAGAAAGAAGAACTCGATCACCTCGATGTTCGGCGGCAGAGTTTTCGCGTGCAGCCGCCGCGCGTACTCCAGATCGGGATAGCCGCCAAACAGACGCTCGATCACCGGGGCGATGAAACGCCGCTCAAGATCGGCGGCGGGCGCCGGCTTCTCCAGCGTCAGCGCCGTGAACACCGTCAGGTTGACCGAGGTATCCGCGACCGCACGCGCAACCAGCGCGTTGATGATGTGATTGGCTTTGCCCAATCCGAGCGGCAGCCCGACAACGAGCTTCTTGCCACATTCACGGATGATGTCGTCCACAACCGCGTCGGCATCGGAAAAGATTTTCGGCATCGGGGCTCGCGGAAGTCCGGGGCGGCGACGGACCGCCGCCGTGCTGCCCCGCACGCACGCAGGCGGCTCGTCTCGCGTCCTTTGGCCGCACAATTCACGGCGTGGCACGCCGCGGTCAAGCAAATAAGGCTATTATCCGTCGTTGCGGTTCGGATTGTCACAGCGACAAGTTTTCCCCTGCTGATGGTTTGCTCATCGCCCTCCAGCCGATTAAACAGGTTTAGAATTGGGGTTTCGGCGGGGCCGGCGCCTTTCAGGATTGCTGCGGAAAACCATGATCTGGCGTCGAATACGGGGATACGATCGAAAGGGCCCAAGTGCTCTTTTGGCGGCTGTGGTGCTGTTCGGTGATCCGGCCGGTGCCGAAACGCTGCAAAACGCCTTGGTCAAAGCCTACCAGTCGAACCCTCAATTGAACGCCTCGCGGGCGCAGCAGCGCGCCACCGACGAGGGCGTTCCACAGGCCCTCGCCGGTTATCGGCCGCAGATCATCGCCAGCCTCAGCGCCGGATTGCAGTCTGTGCGCAACATCCTGCCGGATAACGCGCTGCAAACCGCCGGATTGAAGCCCTGGCAGATTGGCCTGACGGTGAACCAGGTCCTGTTCAACGGTTTCAAGACCTCCAGCAGCGTCCGTGTCGCCGAATTCCAGGTGCAATCCGGTCGGGAGGCCCTGCGCAACACCGGACAGGGCGTGCTGCTTGATGCCGTCACGGCCTATATGAACGTGATCGCCAATCAGGCTTTGGCGGAGACCCAGCGAAACAATGTCGCGTTCTTGCAGGAAACCCTCGGAATCGCAAAAAAACGGCTTGCGGCCGGTGATGTGACACCAACGGACACCGCCCAGGCCGAGGCCCGGCTGAGCCGTGGCCGTGCGGATCTGAACGCGGCCGAAGTCGCCCTTCAAGTCAGCCGCGCTCTTTACGAGCAGGTCGTTGGCGAACGGCCGGGCACTCTCGCGCCCGCGCAGACGGTTGACCGCTTTGTCCCCAGCACGCGGGAAGAGATCGTCGTCCGCGCGATCCGTGAGAACCCGGCGGTGCTCGCTGCGACCTACGATGTCGATGTCGCCACAACCAGCATCAGCGTTGCCGAATCAAGCCTGCTGCCGCAGCTCAGCGTGCAGGGCAACGTCAACCGGCAGGCAGACAGCGATCCATTCCTCAGCGTCAAGCGCGCCGACCAAGCCTCGGTCACTGGTAACCTGACAGTGCCAATCTATGACGGAGGCATTGCTTCCTCCCAGACCCGTCAGGCAAAAGAGCTTGCGGCACAAAGCCGCCTCGTGCTCGAGCAGATACGCAATCAGGCCCAGACCGCTGCGGTCAGTGCGTTCGTTACCAATGAAGGCGCCAAGATCGCCGTCGCTGCTGCGCAAAGCGAAGTGGAAGCGGCGGGAGTAGCCCTCGCCGGCGTGCGGCGCGAGGCGCAGGCGGGTCAGCGCACCACGCTTGACGTGCTCAATTCGCAACAGGATGTGATCGCCGCCCGTGCCCGGCTGATCGGCGCGCAGCGCGACCGCATCATCGCGTCCTACACGCTATTGAGCGCGGTCGGAAAGCTCGATGTCCGCACCCTCGGATTGAACACGCCGGATTATCTGCCGGAAGTTCACTATCATCAGGTGCGCGATGCCTGGCATGGCGTGCGTACACCATCGGGCCAATAGAAGACGGGCCGATTATTTCACCACGCGGCGCGAGAAGAT
>DASWQB010000246.1:0-2450 GCA_036398335.1 Afipia sp.
ATGGCGCTCCCTAGCGGAATCGAACCGCTCTCTCCACCGTGAAAGGGTGGCGTCCTAACCGATAGACGAAGGGAGCGAAAGGTTGACCGCACGTTCGCTGGAAAGCTGCGCGGCCTTTCGCCTTTGAAAATAGCAAAGCCGTTTCAATGGTTTAGGTTGATCTGGCGATGGCCTTGGTCAAATTCCGCAAAGCAGAGCGACCACAGCGAAGCAACGTATAATGACGTTTGGCGGGACCGGCAAGCGTCCTTGATGGCCGAAATGCCGTCTCGCCATCGATGCAACACGCTCGACGGCCGCGCGCCGACGGCATCTGAATCAGGGCGCTTACGCGCCCGATTTTTTTGCCGGTTTGCTGCTGGACAACAACGTGGCCAGCCATCTGCCGGATGGCTCCTGTTCGCAGTACACGACGAACACGATCAGGATCGGGACGCCGATGAAGGCGCCCGGCAGGCCCCACATGAAGCTCCAGAAGAACACCGCCAATATCACCGCGAAGGGTGAGATTGTCAGCGTCGCGCCAGTGAGGCGCGGCTCGATATAGCTGCCCGTGATGAACTGGATGATGTTGAGTCCGGCAAAGATGATGACCACCATCTGCCAGGAATCGTACTGCGCAATGGCGAACAGCGTCGGAAACAAAGTCGCGACAAAGGAGCCGAGAAAAGGAATGTAATTGAGCGCGAACCCGATTGCGCCCCATGCGGCGGCGAGTTCGAGACCGGTGCTCAGCGCGAAAATCCAGATGCCGAGGCCGGTCAATATGCTGGCGAAGCTGCGAACCAGCATGAAGCGCCGCAGCTTGCGGCCGATCTCGGCATTGGCGCGCAGAATCTTTACGCCGTAAGGCTGCGCCGCAGGACGCTTGAGGCGGTTGTTGAAGTCGTCGACCTCCAGGAGGCCGAGCATGACAAAAATGAAAACAAGCCCGGCGAATCCTGCCGAGCTTTGCAGGCGCTGCGCGGTGCTTCGCAGAAATCCGACGAACCAGGTGACGTCGAATGTTTCGGTGAGCGGGCCGGCGATGGCGATGCCGCGCTCTTCCAGCCAGTGGCCCCAGTTCAAATAGGTCGCTTCCAGGCGTCCTGTATTCGCAATCAGCCACTGGCCCACCAGCGTAAAGCCCCAAACGATCGCGGAGCCTACGGTCACGATGACAATCGCGGTGACCGTCAGCGTAATGAACAGGGCCAGAAGTTTCGGCAAATGCCGTTCGAGCGCGATCTGCACAGGCCAAACCAGCGCTATCGCGAACAGCGAAAAGGCGAGGGGACCGAAAACCGATCTGGCGACATAAAGCAGACCGATAACCAGAATGCCGGTAATGACCGGACTTACGAATTGCTTTTTATCCATACCCCACCCCGTGCCGCATCATAATGGAGCAGAGGACATTGGCAACCAAGGTGCCGCTGCATTCTCCCTGTAGCGCTTATGCGTTGTCGTTTTGCGAAGGATTGGTGCAAGAAAATCCCTAAAGTGCAAATGTTCTGCTCTAAGTCTTGCGTGCCTTGCCCGCGACTCGCTCGCCGGTCCAGGCTCTGGGAAGCGTTAAAGTGAGAGGCCTATGACCCGCCGGTGGTTTTTGAAGTTTCTGCAATCATTGTCGACGACCGGGCTTTTTCTCGGCACGCTGTTTTTTGTCGCGTCGCTGACGCCGACGCTGATTCCGCGCACCTATGTCACCCAGGGCGTGCTGTCCGGGGCGTGCTTCGCCGCCGGCTACGGCATCGGCGTGCTTTGCCGCAAATTGTATGTGTATCTGGAGTTGCCGCTGGCGTCCGCGCCCGTGGCGCGCATCGCCAACATCATTGCCGGAGCATTATGCGTGGCCGGCGCGATCTGGTGTCTATGGCAGACGACCTATTGGCAGAACTCCATCCGCCTATTGATGGGCATGGAGCCGCTGACCAGCGCCAACCCGTACAAGATCTCCGCCATCGCGGCGGTGACGTTTTTCATTTTACTCAAGCTCGGCGTGTTCTTCGAGTTCGTGCACCGTTTCGTATCGGAAAAAATCGGCCGCGTCGTTCCGCGCCGCATCTCCAACGCGGTCGGCATCGCGGTTGCCGTTGTGCTGTTCTGGACAATCGCAAACGGCGTGATTTTCCGCTTCGCGCTGCATGTTTTGGATAACTCGTTTCAGCAGCGCGATGCGCTGTTCGAGCCGGAGAGGGAGAAACCGGTATCGGCATCGAAGACCGGCAGCGTGGCATCGCTGCTGCGATGGGATGAACTCGGGCGAACCGGACGTGCGTTCATTGCAGGCGGCCCGTCCGCGGCGGACATCAGTGCCTTTACGAAAAAGGACGCGATGGAGCCGATCCGCGTCTATGTCGGATTGCGAGCGGCCGATACGCCGGAGGCGCGCGCCAGACTGGCTCTGGAGGAAATGAAGCGCGTCAAGGCGTTCGAGCGCTCGGTCCTTGTTGTCATCACGCCGACCG
>DASWQB010000247.1:0-12110 GCA_036398335.1 Afipia sp.
ACTGTGTCACCCGTGTGCTTAGGAGAGGAAATAACATCCGTTTTCGCTCGATCGGGGTGGTAGGGATTCGCATCGCGGTCGATCTGCGACATGGCCTCGAGATCGCAGACCTGTTCCAGTCGTGTCGCCGGGTCAAGCCGGTTCAGGCTCGCGTAAAATCTCGCATCCACCGCCCAGGACGGTCTGATAAGCACAAGTAAGGCGAAGGCCAGGATAGCGGGTGCGTATTTCACAACTCCCCCATTCACAAGGGGAGGAATAAGGGCCTCGCCCATGAAGGAGCATGAACGCTCCGATGACTTCTTCTCGAAGTGCTGGTGCCCAGGAAAGGACTCGAACCTTCACGGCCGTTAAGCCACTGGCACCTGAAGCCAGCGCGTCTACCAATTCCGCCACCTGGGCATTGAGGCGGTTACTATTGATCGGCCGTGCGCTTGTCAAATTCAGTTGTTAGGATCGGCCCGCCCAAATAAGGCGCTGTACAGTCCCCAACCGATGGCGTATCGCGGAAAATATTCCCGCGGCGACAAGGCCCAACCCGCACAAGAGCAGGACCCCCATGACCTCATCTGTGACAGACCCCATCAACACCCTTGTCACGGTCTTCGGCGGATCGGGCTTTCTCGGCCGGCACGTGGTGCGGGCGCTGGCAAAGCGCGATTACAGATTGCGCATCGGCGTGCGGCGACCGGAGCTAGCGGGTCATTTACAACCGCTCGGCAAGGTCGGGCAGATCAACCCGGTACAGGCCAATATCCGCAACCCGGCCTCCGTGGAGGCTGCGATGCGCGGCGCCAGCGTGGTGGTCAATCTTGTCGGTATTCTCGCGGAAAGCGGCGCGCAGAAATTCGACGCCGTGCAGAATCAGGGCGCAAGAACCGTTGCCGAGGCCGCCAGCCGGATCGGTGCGCGCGTGGTCCACGTCTCGGCCATCGGGGCGGACGCGAACTCCTCATCGCGCTATGCGCGCGCCAAGGCGGCTGGCGAAAAGGCCGTGCTGGCCACCTCTCCTTCCGCCACCATTTTTCGTCCGTCCGTCGTGTTCGGCCCCGAGGATCAGTTCACCAACCGCTTCGCGGCGCTGGCGCGCATTTCGCCGGTTTTGCCGCTGATCGGCGGCGGGGCGACAAAATTACAGCCGGTCTATGTCGGCGATGTCGCCGCCGCCATTGCGGACGCGGTGGATGGCGCCACCAAACCGGGCGCAACGTACGAGCTTGGCGGCCCTGAAGTGCTGACGATGCGACAGATTCTGGAGTTGATTCTTCAGACCATCGAACGCGAGCGCGCACTGGTGCCGCTGCCTTTCGCGCTGGCGCACCTCAAGGCGCTGTTTTTGCAATTCGCGCCGGGCGACCTGAAGCTGACGCCCGATCAGGTTGAGTTGCTGCGCACCGACAATGTGGTGTCGGACGCCGCCAAGTCGGCGGGACTGACGCTGGAGGGCCTTGGCCTTCCGCTGGAGTCGATGGCAGCGGAGATTCCGTCCTATCTCTGGCGTTTCCGCAAGACGGGGCAGTTCGCGCATAAGGGCGCGTAATCCATCAACTCGTCATGGCCGGGCTTGACCCGGCCGTCCACGTTTCGACATCAATGAAAGAAAGACGTGGATGCCCGCGACAAGCAGGGGCGCGCGGCGCGAGACATTCCTCTTCGCTACTTCCCGAGCGCCAGCGCGATCAGGCCGAGCGTGCCGACGATCACGCGCCACCATGCGAATAATGCGAAGCCGTTGCGTGTCACATAATCCAGAAACGTCTTCACCACGATCAGCGCGGTAATGAAGGACACCACGAAGCCGACCGCGATGGTCAGCGAATGGTCGAAGCTCATATCGTTGCGGGCTTTATAGAAGTCATAGGCGAACGCGCCGATCATGGTCGGGATCGCCAGAAAGAACGAGAATTCGGCGGCGGAGCGCTTGTCGGCACCGAACAGCATCGCCGCGACGATCGACGCGCCGGAGCGCGACACGCCCGGAATCATCGCCGCGCATTGCGCGATACCGATGCCGAGATACATTGGCAGCGGGAACGTCATCGCGTTGTGGTGGCGCGGGCGAAAATCCTGCTGATCGACCCACAGCAGCACCGCGCCGCCCGCGATCAGCGAGAAGCACACCACCCACGGGTTGAACAGCACCTCTTTGATGAACCGCCCGAACAGCAGCCCAAGGATCACCGCCGGCAGGAACGCGACCAGCACGCCGATCACGAAACGGCGCGCCGCCGGATCGGTGAACATGTGCGTGGCGACGTGCCAAAGCCGCCGGAAATAGATCAGCAAGATCGCCAAAATCGCCCCTAACTGGATCATCACCGCGAAGGTTTTCCAGAAATCCTGCTGATCGAGATTCAGGAATCGCTCGACCAGCAACAGATGCCCGGTGGAGGACACCGGCAAAAATTCGGTGACGCCCTCGACGACGCCGAGGAGCAGGGCTTTCAGGAGATCGGGCAGCATAGGGAGCGATCCGAAAGAGCTGGAGGGGCCGATAATGGCCGCTCTTGTGACCTATTCGACCAGCCCCCGCAATGTGAAAAGCGGGCAAATGGCGATTGCCCTGGAAGCAGACTTGGCTAGGTTGGCCTGAGGCGGCTCGCCATTCTCATTTTCGCCTTCGGTCTCCTCTTAAGGTTCTTCTTAAGTTTCACCGGGCTATCAAGGACCTGATGTTTACCCTGTTTCATCACCCGTTCTGTCCCCGCTCGCGTTTCGTGCGCCTTGCGCTCGGCGAACACGGGCTGGATTCGCGCCTTGTCGAGGAGCGCGTTTGGGAGCGGCGCGAGGCGTTCGTTGCGCTCAACCCGGCCGCGGAAACCCCGGTGCTGATCTCGGAAGGATTGCCGCCGATTCCCGGCGCGGCGATCATCGCCGAATATCTCGACGAGGCGCATGGCGCATCGCTCGGCAATCATCGGCTGCTTCCGGCGGCGATGACGGAGCGCATCGAAACACGCCGGTTGATCGCGTGGTTCTGCGACAGATTTTATGCGGAAGCCGTCGGCCCGCTGGTCAACGAGAGAATCTACAAGCGCCACATGAGCGTAGAGCAGGGCGGCGGCGCGCCTTCAACCGAAATCATGCGCGCGGCGCGGACCAATATCCGCTATCATCTGGCTTATATCGGCTGGCTCGCGCGCACCCGCAACTTCCTTGCCGGCGACGATATCACCTTCGCCGATCTCGCCGCCGCCGCGCATCTGTCCGCGATCGATTATCTCGGCGACGTGCCCTGGGACGCCGATGACGCGGCGAAAGCCTGGTACGTGCGGATCAAGTCGCGTCCGGCATTCCGGCCGCTCCTGAACGAATGGCTGCCCGGACTACCGGCTCCCGCGCATTACGTCGATCTGGATTTCTGAGGCGATAAACGGCGATGATTAGGTGAAGACACGCCATGCTTTTCTTCCCTCTCCCCTCGTGGGAGAAGGTGGCAAGATGCGAACACAGTGAGCATCGCGCCGGGTGAGGGGGATGAAACCCAATATAACGCCCCCTCACCCGCCTCGCTTCGCTCGGCACCCTCTCCCACAAGGGGAAAGGGGGGAAACAACCCGAATTCGTGTTACTCAAATACATCTTGGACTGAGGATAACTCCTCGACAGCCGCCAGCATGCGCGCGATGTCCTGCGGGCGCGACAGGCGATGATCGCCATCCTGAATCAAGGTCAGCACCACGTCATCGCTCGGCAGGCAATGCGTGAGCGCAAAGGCATGCTGCCACGGCACGTCCGGGTCCTGCGCGCCTTGCAGAATACGAACCGGACATCCGACATCGATAGGGCCGCCGAGCAGAAGATGGTTGCGGCCTTCCTCGATGAACTTGCGTGTGATGGGATAAGGCTCGCCATATTCGGAGGGCCGATACCAGGCGCCCTCTTTCTCGATCTGGTCTCGAATCTCCTGCGAAAACGCCTTCCACATCAACTCCTCGGTGAAGTCAGGCGCCGGCGCGATCAGCACCAGCCCCTTCAGCGATGCGCGCTGCGGTGTACCGCGACGTTTCGCCAGCGCACGCGCAAGCAACAGCGCGATCCACCCGCCCATCGACGATCCGATCGCGATTTGCGGACCTTCGCAGAAGGCATCGAAGACGGCGAGACTCTCTTCATGCCATTGCCCGATCGTGCCCTCCGCGAAATCACCGCCCGATTCTCCATGACCGGAATAATCGAACCGCACACAGGCGCGCTTTTTCTCGGCGGCGAACGCGTCGAGCGCGGCAGCCTTGGTGCCCTTCATGTCGGATTTGAATCCACCAAGCCATAAAAGGCCCGGCAATGCGCCATTTCGCGCACGAACGGCGATACGGCTTTTTCCACCGTGCGTTTCGACATCGAGGTAAGCGGGTAGCTCGTTCGAATCGGTCATCTGAGTTTTCACGGATCGATGTGGGGTCCGCCTGTTATTGATGCAGACGACATGTTACGTCAACGGACGTTCTTTGGTCTCAATTTCCTGCATGATCCAGCCGCGATGTCCCGTCCGGACAATCTTTTGCGTTTGAAAATGTGAAACAGCGCGGCGGTTTTCATGATCGCAACACCGTTGTTACTTTCTGTGCTGCATGCTGTGTTCGTTTCCATGTTTGATTTCTCCTTGAATACCCCCATCGGATTTATTTAATGCAGGATGGTTCCGCGGCACGTCTGATCGAGCGCGATTCGCATGGCGCAATCTCGCCTGCGGCATTCTCCGGACTGGAGATGCTCGCGCCAGCCAATCGCAATCTGTCGGCAAAACTTACCATCCTGATCGCGGTGCCGACGCTGGAAGCGGGCGCGGCGGACACCAACGCGCTCGATCTGGTCAAACTGCTTCACGGCGCCGGGCATCGCCCGGTCGTGGTGTCCAGCGGCGGCAGACTGACCGGCGCGGTTACAGCGAATGGCGGCGAGTTCGTGGCGATGAATGTCGCAAGCAAGAATCCAGTCGTCATGATGCAATGCGCCCGGCAATTATCGCAATTGATCGCGCAACGCGGATGCGACGTGGTGCATGCGCTGGGCCGCGCGCCTGCGTGGAGCGCCTATGCCGCCGCCCGCATCAATCGCAAGCCGTTCATCACCACATGGTACAAGGGCTTTCGCGAGCAGAACGCGCTCAAGCGCCTCTATAACGGCGTGATGGCGAAGGGCGACCGGGTGATCGCAGCGAGCGAAGACATCGCCGATCTGATCCGCGACCGCTACGATACGCCGCTTGCCAGACTGGCCGTGCTGCCAGCGATTTTCGACGTTTCGCACTTCGATCCCAAGACAGTGACCACCGCCAGAATCGAGAACATACGTCATGCTTGGGGCGTTGCGCCTGCGTGCCGCGTTCTGCTCGCGCCCGGACGCATGGTCCGGCGCAAGGGCCATCACCTGATCATCTGTGCCGCGGCGCGCCTGAAGGCCGCCGGGGTGAAAGATTTCATGATCGTGTTCACCGGCGAGGACCATGGCCGAACCAGTTATACCGGCGAATTGTGGGATCTGATCGCGGCGACCGGAACCAACGACGTTGTGCGTCTCGCAGGGCTGAGCGGCGATCTGCCTGCGGCCTTCGCAGCATCGAGCGCAGCGGTGTTCGCATCGACGCAGGCCGAAGGAACCCAGCGCGCCGTGCTCGGTGCGCAGGCGATGGGCGTACCGGCGATCGTCTCCAATTTCAGCGCCGGCCCCGACATCGTCCTGTCGCCTCCCGCCGTGTCCGAGGAGCGCATGACGGGCCTGCGATTTACCTCCGGAGACGACGCGGCGCTGGCCGCAGCGCTTATCAAGATCCTCGGCCTGCCCGAAACTGCGCGGCGCGCGGTCGGCCTGCGTGGCCGGGAGTGGATTCTTGCCCATCACGACACGCAGGCCCTTGCAGAGCGCACATTGCAGCTTTACGTCGATCTAGCGGAGCGAGCGCCGACAGCGTGACCCCAATGCCTCGCATTTGAGGGTTTTCACGCCAGACGGGCAACGCGTCCTTGCCGCGCAAGCCATTATCCTTCAAAATGGCCGCCTTCCTTTAACAATCACGGAGACCATCCCATTCGCCGTCCCAACAGAGCCCCGCCCTCAGTCGCAAAAGACGGGCCGCGCATCAACGATGACATTCGCAACGCTCAAATCCAGCTGATCGACCAGAATGGCGCCAACATCGGCGTCGTCGAGACCGTGGTGGCCGTGAAAATGGCCATGGACGCCGGCATGGATTTGGTCGAAATCTCGCCGAACGTAGCTCCGCCGGTCTGCAAGATCATGGACTACGGCAAATATAAATATTCAGCGCAGAAAAAAGCCGCCGAAGCCCGCAAGAAGCAGAAAATCGTCGAGATCAAGGAGATCAAGCTGCGGCCCATGATCGACGATCACGACTATGACGTGAAGATGCGCGCGATGCTTCGCTTCTTCGAAGAGGGCGACAAGGTCAAGATCACGCTGCGCTATCGCGGCCGTGAAATGGCGCATCAGGAAATCGGCACCAAGCTGCTCGACCGGGTCAAATCCGAGGTCGCTGAATTCGCCAAGGTCGAACAGGACGCCCGGTTCGAAGGCCGTCAGGTGGTCATGGTGCTGGCGCCGCGCTGACACGCCGCGCCACCGATCGAACGTTCAATTGCCGGTCAAATTGCAAAGCACGGCCCGCCAGGATAGCGACGGGCCGTTCTTTGGATTTGGAGCGGTCCTGCCACCGCTCATTGCCCGTCTCCTGGGCAGCCTTTATTCGCGGCGTTCGCCCGCGTCTGCTGACATTCCCGTTCTGGGGCAGCGGATTATCGAAGCTTATCGATTTTTCCGGCGGCACAGCGGAAATGGCCGGATTCGGCCTCAAGCCGGCGGTGCTCTTCAACGCTTTCGTACTTGTGACGCAATTGCTCGGCTCGGCGGCGATTATCCTCAATCGCTAGACCTGGCTGGGCGCTGGCGCGCTCGCGGTGTTCACCTTGCTGACGATTCCGATCGCACACGAGTTCTGGAATCATCAATGCTCCGAGGCGATGATGGGCTTCTTTTTCACTGTCGAGCACATGGCGCTGATCGGCGGGCTGATGCTGGCCGCGATCCTGTGGCAGCAACCGCGTCATGCCCGCGCCTGATGGCACGGACCGGAAATAAAAGGAGACCGGAAATAAAAAATGGCGCCGCAGACGGCGCCATTTTTTAGAAACGCACTTCCAGCGATTGGATTTCAGAAAACACGCGCGGCGCCCGCAAGGCCAAGAAGAGCCAGGAGAGAACCGGCCACCCACCAGATGGCGGGTGTTTGACTGACAGGAACCGCGACAGCTTTAGCCTTCGAACGTTGGGCCATGGATGTACCTCGCAATCGGAATGTCCAAATCATATGGGTCGAATGTGGCGATTCTTCTAGTATCGCAAGCCGCGAACAGGACACCCCTTACCGCCTCCCAGCCATGCAGCTATCGCGGCTTGCGGGATCTTCGTGAGGGATGCGTTCGTCCCCTTTTTAAAGGCTTCGGGGTGTTAGCCGTTGCCAATTTCCGCCTCCTCTGCCATAAGCCCATCCTTCATCGCCCGGCTGATTAAGGGCTGCCGTGGCGATGTTTTGCCGACTGCCTCCATACGGGAATAAGTCGAGCATTTTCAACGCTCTAACGAGCAGTTTCGCCGGCCAGGGCCTTTCGGGGCATTTTTGGCGCGGCCATAGGAGAGCCAAATGCCCAAGCTGAAGACCAAGTCGGGCGCCAAAAAGCGCTTCAAAGTGACCGGTACCGGAAAAGTCGTGTCGGCCCATGCGGGCAAGCGCCACGGCATGATCAAGCGGACGAAAAAGCAGATTCGTCAGCTTCGCGGCACCCGCGTCCTGTTCAAGACCGATGGCGATAACATCAAGAAGTACTTCTTGCCGAACGCCTGATCGCCCTGTCGCGCGCCAGCCGCGCGGCTCTGTCACAATTTTAAATTTTCAGATCAAGGAGATCAGTCATGGCTCGCGTCAAACGCGGTGTGACCGCTCACGCCAAGCACAAGAAAGTCTACAAGGACGCCAAGGGTTTCCGCGGCCGTCGGAAGAATACCATCCGCGCCGCCAAGGCCGCCGTCGATAAGGCCGGCCAATATGCCTATGTCGGCCGCAAGCTGAAGAAGCGCACCTTCCGCGCGCTGTGGATTCAGCGTCTGAACGCGGCCGTTCGCCCGTTCGGCATGACCTACAGCCGTTTCATCGACGGCCTGTCGAAGTCGGGCGTCGTGGTGGACCGCAAGGTGTTGTCCGATTTGGCGATCCACGAGCCGGCGGTGTTCCAGGCGATTGCCGAAAAGGCCAAGGCCGCTCTCGCGGCGTGATGCCTCTGTCCTCTTCAACGGGGCAAGTTCTATAAGATTGTCATGGCCGGGCCTAGGCTCGCGAAAGCGACGCCGTTTTCAAATGGCTATGCCCGGCCATCCACGTCTTGCTGGGCGATCTGAATCAAATCGTAAATGCCTGGGTCAAGCCAGGGCATGACGATAGAGAAACAAACCGGCCAGACATTCTCGACCAGAGGATTGCCGGATGTCCGACCTCGCCAAACTCGAAACTGAAATCCTGGCTGCCATCGCCGCCTCGTCCGACGAGACAGCGCTGGAGGCCGTGCGCGTCGGCGCGCTCGGCAAGAAAGGCTCGATCTCGGCGCTGCTGGCCACCCTCGGCAAAATGTCGCCCGATGAGCGCAAGACCGAAGGCGCGAAGATCAACCTTGCCAAGGACAAGATCACGCAGTCGCTGACCGAGCGCCGCGATATCCTGAAAAATGCCGCTCTCGACGCGCGGCTTGCGTCCGAGACCATCGACGTCACCCTGCCGCTGCGGGAAACGCCAGCCGAGCGCGGCCGCATCCATCCGCTCACGCAGGTGATGGACGAACTCACCGCGATTTTCGCGGACATGGGCTTCTCCATCGCGGAAGGCCCGGACATCGAGACCGACGATTACAATTTCACCAAGCTGAACTTCCCCGAAGGCCATCCGGCGAGGGAAATGCACGACACCTTCTTTTTCAATCGCAAGGAAGACGGCTCGCGGCCGCTTTTGCGCACCCACACCTCGCCGGTGCAGGTGCGCACCATGCTCACGCAGAAACCGCCGATCCGCGTGATCTGTCCGGGCCGCACTTACAGAATCGATTCGGACGCGACACACACCCCGCAATTCCATCAGGTCGAGGGCCTCGTCATCGACAAGGGCTCGCATCTCGGCCATCTGAAATGGATTCTCGCCGAATTCTGCAAGGCATTTTTCGAGGTCGATAACGTCAACATGAAGTTCCGCCCCTCGTTCTTTCCCTTCACCGAGCCGTCGCTGGAAGTCGATATCCAGTGCCGGCGCGAGAAGGGCGAGATTCGTTTCGGCGAGGGCAATGACTGGCTGGAAATTCTCGGCTGCGGCATGGTGCATCCGAATGTGCTGCGCGCCTGCGGCATCGATCCCGACATCTATCAGGGCTTCGCGTGGGGTATGGGCATCGACCGCATCGCGATGCTGAAATACGGCATCAACGATCTGCGCCAGATGTTCGAAAGCGACGCGCGCTGGATCAGCCATTACGGCTTCAAGCCGCTTGACGTTCCGACGCTGGCCGGAGGGTTGAGTAGTTAATTCGCGCGGAGATTCATATGGTTTTTGAAAACTTCAGTATGTGGATGCCCGTCATCGTGGCTGTGATTACGGCACTGCTTGGAATTTTCACCTTTTGGAATCAAAAATCCGCAGAGCGTCGCGCACGCTATAAACTTGACGTACAAGAACGCTATGAAAAATACTTACATTCAATTTTCGATGTAATGGCTAAGCATAGCGATCAAGATAGACACGCCGCCTTTCACAAAATGCAAGTTTCCCTGCGTCTGTTTGCTAGCGCTGATGTTTTGCGGAAGGCAAAACAATTCGAAGAGCACGTAACTCGCGTCCGTTTGGTAGACGATCCAAATCAGCTGGCCGCGTCTTTGGTCAACGCGATGAGAAATCATGCATTACCTCAGAGGTGGTTTTCTCCTAACTCCATCTCTGATTCTGAAATGACTAAACTCAATTCGTTCAACGTCTGAACTGGGCCAGATTAATGAAATTCACCCTATCCTGGCTGAAAGACTATCTCGAAACCGACGAGCCGCTGGAAAAGATCGCCGACAAGCTCACCATGATCGGGCTCGAGGTCGAACATCTCGACGACAAGGCAAAATCACTGGCGCCGTTCGTCATTGCGAAGGTGCTCTCCGCGCAGCAGCATCCGAATGCGGATCGTCTGCGTGTCTGCATGGTCGATTACGGCCAGATCGCGAGGGGCGAAAAGCCGCTGCAAGTCGTCTGCGGCGCGCCGAACGCGCGCGAAGGGCTTGTCAGCGTGTTCTCGCCGCCCGGCACTTATATTCCCGGCAAGAACATCACGCTGAGCGTCGGCACCATTCGCGGTGTCGAGAGCCACGGCATGCTGTGTTCGGCGGCCGAGCTTGAACTCTCCGAGGATCACGACGGCATCATCGAATTGCCCGCCGACGCGCGGATCGGTCAATCCTACGCGCAATGGGCCGGCCTCGGTGATCCGGTGATCGAAATCAATCTGACGCCGAACCGCGCCGATTGCACCGGCGTGCACGGGATCGCGCGCGATCTGTCCGCTGCCGATATCGGCAAGTTCAAGGATCAGCCGCCGAAGACAATCAAAGGCGAATTCGCCTCCCCGGTGCAGGTGAAAATCGAAGACGCGGCCCTGTGTCCGGGCTTCGCGCTGCGCCTTGTGCGCGGCGTCAAGAACGGCCCCTCGCCGGAGTGGCTGCAAAAACGCCTCACATCCATTGGGCTGCGCCCGATCAATGCGCTGGTCGACATCACCAATTTCATGACCTTCGATCGTGCGCGGCCGCTGCATGTGTTCGACACCGCGAAGGTCAAAGGCAATCTCGTCGTGCGCCGCGCAAAGGCCGGCGAAACGCTGGCCGCACTCGACGGAAAAATCTACACACTCGATGAGACCATGTGCGTGATCGCCGATGACAATGGCGCGCAGTCGCTCGCCGGCATCATGGGCGGCGCGGCGACGGGCTGCGACGAGACCACAACCGACGTGCTGATCGAGTCGGCGCTGTGGGACGAGATCAACATCGCGCAGACCGGCCGCAAGCTCGGCATCAATTCCGATGCACGCTACCGCTTCGAGCGCGGCGTCGATCCCGCCTTCATGGTGCCGGGACTTGAGCTTGCGACCAAACTCGTGCTCGATATTTGCGGCGGCAAGCCGTCCGAGATCGTCGTTGCGGGCAGGACGCATGCCGAAGACCGTGTCATCGAATTTCCAATTGATGAAGTGAAGCGCCTCGCCGGCATCGAAGTGCCGCTGACGGAGATCAAGCGCATTCTCGCCCATCTCGGCTTCATGCTCGCGGGCACGGGCCCGGTTGTGAAGATCGCTGTGCCGTCGTGGCGCGCGGACGTTCACGGCAAGGCCGATATCGTGGAAGAGATCGTACGCATCGTTGGTGTCGATCGCGTTCCGCTGACGCCGTTCGAACGCGGCGACGCTCCGCGCAAGCCGATCCTGACCCAGATTCAGTTGCGCACCCGCCGCGCCAAGCGCGCGCTGGCCGCGCGCGGCATGGTGGAGGCCGTCACATGGTCGTTCGTCTCCAGAGCACAGGCCGAGCTATTCGGTGGCGGCAGGCGCGAGCTTGAACTCGCCAACCCCATCGCCGCTGATCTGTCCGACATGCGGCCGTCGCTGGTGCCGGGCCTGATCGCCGCCGCGCAGGCCAATGCCGACCGCGGCTTTTCAGATGTCGCGCTGTTCGAGGTCGGACAAATCTTCAAAGGCGACAGGCCGGAAGACCAGTTCGTTGCCGCAAGTGGCGCGCGGCGCGGCCTGGCCTCCGCCAAGGGCGCTGGCCGGTCATGGTCCGGCAGCTTCACCATCGATGCATTCGATGCGAAGGCCGATGCGCTCGCCGTGCTCGCCGCCGCGGGTGCGCCGGTGCAGGCCTTGCAGATCGTGCCATGCAATGAGGCCAAGGACGCACCCACATGGCTCCATCCGGGCCGCTCGGGTGTGATTCAGATCGGTCCGCAAAACATCCTCGGATATTTCGGTGAACTTCATCCGCGCACGCTCGAAATCCTGAAAGCCGACGGGCCGCTGGTT
>DASWQB010000248.1:0-8954 GCA_036398335.1 Afipia sp.
CGATCGTGCCATTGCACATTCTCGTCCGCCAGCGTGTCGCGCTGGACCGCACGCAGCGACGGGCTGACCTCGACCAGATGCACGTCGATGGCGTCGCGAAATGCGGGCAGAATGCGCAGCGCGCGCAAGGCGTCGGCCATCATGGTGCCGCGGCCAGGGCCAAGTTCGATCAATTGCACCTTGGCCGGTGAATCCATCGCATGCCACACCGCCGCCGCCCACAAACCGATAAGTTCGCCGAACATCTGGCTCACTTCCGGAGCGGTGATGAAATCGCCCTGACGGCCGAGCGGATCGCGCGTGACGTAATAGCCGTACTCCGGATGAGTGAGGCAAAGGCTCATGTAGCGCGACACCGGCATCGGTCCGCTGCGGGCGATCAGGTCTCGGATATAGGCTTCGAGCGGCGAATAGGTTTTCAAGTCAGGTCTCTTATCTGGATGCCGCTATTTGCGGGCCGCGCCGCAGGGCCACCGCGATAAAGGCGAATCCGGCGATGACCATCGGCACGGACAATAGCATTCCCATGGTCAGTCCGCCCCAAAGAAATCCAAGCTGGGGATCAGGCTCGCGGAAGAACTCGCCGGTGATGCGCGCAAGTCCATAGCACATCGCAAATGCACCGATGATGAGACCGGGGCGCTTCAATGCGCCGGCGCGGATCATCAGCGCTAAAATGATGAAAAGCAGAATGCCTTCTAGACCGGCTTCGTACAACTGGCTTGGATGACGCGGCAGCGGGCCGCCATTTGGAAATACCATTGCCCAGGGCACGCTCGCATCCGCGGGGCGGCCCCACAATTCGCTGTTGATGAAATTGGCGATACGCCCGAGCAGAAGGCCGATCGGGCCGACGGCGCAGGTCACGTCGCCGAGCGACAGCACCGGGATATTCCGGTTGCGTCCGAACAACAGCACGGCGGCAACGCAGCCGAGAAACCCGCCATGGAACGACATGCCGCCCTTCCATAGTTCAAGGATGTCCATGGGATGCTGCACAAAGTAACTGAAATTGTAGAACAGCACATAGCCGGTGCGACCGCCGAGGATGATGCCGAGCGTGACCCACAGGATAAAATCGTCGAAATCCAGCGTGGTCATCGGCGCCTTGCCGCCCCACAGGCCGTCGCTGCGGATGATCCTGCGGGCATAGATCCAGCCCAGCACGATGCCGCCGATATAGGCCAGCGCGTACCAGCGGATCGCGATCGGCCCGATGGCGATGGCGATCGGATCGAACACCGGGAAGGTTATCGCGAGCGGTATGGCTGAGAGGAGCATTTCGAGGCAATCCTGGGCAGGTGTCTTGGGGGCGAAGTTGGGCGGAGCCTTGGAAGCCGTGCGGAGCCTTGGATGTCAGTGAGCCTTCACCCTCATGGCGGCTCAAACGTGGTCAAGTCAAGCGCGTGAGGAGCGTTCACACACTTGCGCGGCGGCCGCGCAATCCCCATTGTTTCGTCAAGCAGTGTTATGGCTCTTGCATGTTCGGAGAATGACGATGACCCAGACCAGCAACCGGTTTTTCGATGAAATTGGACGCCTGATGAATGACGCGGCCGGTGCCGCGCAAGGCGTCAAACGTGAGGTCGATAGCGTCGTCCGCAACCAGGCGGAGCGAATCCTGCGCGATCTCGACCTCGTCAAGCGCGAGGAGTTCGAGGCGGTGAAGGACATGGCCCGTCTGGCGCGCGAGGAGAACGAAGCGCTGAAAGCGCGGATCGTCGCGCTCGAGGCCAAAATTCAGAACAAGTAAAGAGGTCTTCGCGTTTAGGCGCCGTACGCGACGGGACGGAACGCGCGCACCATGTCCATGTCGAGTTTGCCGGCAAGGCTTTCCATCACGGTGAAAGCCGCGGCATTCGACATCGGAAGGCTGTCGGGCCGCTCTTCGACCAGCATGGCGAACATGTCGGCGACCGTGATCATGCGGACCAGATCGGCGATTTCCTGACCCTTCAGGCCGTCCGGATAGCCCGAACCGTCGAGCATTTCATGATGATGCAGGACGACGTCCAGCATTTCGAGCGGGAATTCCCCGTGGCTCTTCAGAACGTCGTAGCCGATCTGCGTGTGCTTCGATAATTCGATCTCCTCGCGCGGCGTCAGCGCCGTGGGCTTGTCGAGAATCGCGAGCGGGATATAGGCCTTGCCGACATCGTGGATCAGGGCGGCGCGGGTGAGGCGGCGCTGGTCATCTTCGCGCATGCCGAGATGTTGGGCGAAGGCGGCGGTGTAACCCGTCACCAGAAGACAGTGGCGATAGGTCCGGCTGTGATGCTTGTTGATCGCCATCAGCCATTCGTGCAGCGAAGTGCGCCGGAGTGCCTTGAGGATTTTCAGCTCGGCCTGCATCACGTCGTCGAGTGTGAGCGGTGTTCCGGCCGGCAGCCGCTCGAAAATCTTCACCATCACGATGTTGGCGGCCACGACTCCGGCATTGAGCGCCTGAGCCTTGCTGGTGGTTTCCTCGATGCCGTGCGGAAACGAGGCCCGCACGCGCTGCAAGATATCTTCGGCATCGAATGGCCAGCGGATGGTGTCGGTAGCCCCGAGCGACCAGGCCTGGATCGATTCCAGGCGGATGCCTTCAGCCAGAACGAACAGACGCGGCAGCGATTGGTATGAGCGGGCGGTGAGCTTGCGGCGGACGGCCTGCACGCTGCTGACCGATGTCAGATCGATATCGACCACGACGCCTGTATAGCGGCCCGAGGGGCTCTCCGGCATGTCCTTTGTGGAAATGCGCTCGACATCGCCGAGGTTCTCCAGGATGGCTGCGAGATCTGCGCTGTGATCGTCGCGGTCCGATGCAAGGAGCACACGCCTTCTGGCGGGTGTCCGCTCTGCGAGCGCCATATTATTCTCTTTCTGAGATGCAATTTGTTCTGGAACCCAAGTTCCACGAAAACAGTTTCAGAAATCTTAGGCCGCGGCCAAATTCGGATTCCTCCTGTTGGGGGATCGCGCCTCTAAAACCGGCCTTTTCCCCCTAGTGTCCCGATTCCGAAGTTCGTACAACCTTGCAGCGCCCTCTCATGCGAACTTCGGAATCAAAGGGACACTAGCAACTTCATGATTCTAGTGTGGTTTTGGTTCGCAAGTTCGCAAACGGAGCGTGCTGCCAGAATGTTGCGAACTTGCGAACACCACACTAGCATTTCCTTGTCATTTCGGCGCTTTGGAGCTAAGAACCCGCAGCGCTCGCGGCCCCCGCACCCCTGGAGGCTTGCCGCGACGTCGAACCGGGCCGCTTCGCGGCCCTTAACTTTTGATAAAACAAGGACTTAACCAATGGCGACCGTCAAGGAATTGAAGGCGACCGCTCGTCCGAAGGCCGGCAAGGGGGCCGCTCGGGCAGAACGTCGCGCCGGCCGTATCCCGGCCGTGATCTACGGAGACAGCAAACCCCCGGTGACGATTTCGCTGGATGACGCCGAATTGCGCCTGCGCATTCAGGCTGGCCGCTTCCTCACCACCGTGGTCGACATCGACCTCGAGGGCCAGAAGCACCGCGTGATTCCGCGCGATTTCTCTCTCGATCCGGTGCGCGATTTTCCTCTCCATGTCGATTTCCTGAGACTCGGTCAGGGCGCAAAGATTCGCGTCAGCGTGCCGCTGCACATCCTCAACGCGGAGACCTCGCCCGGCGTCAAACGCGGCGGCGCGGTCAACGTTGTGACCCACGCGATCGAACTGGAAGTGCCCGCTGACAAGATTCCGCAATATCTGGAAGCCGATGTCGGCAAGCTCGACATCTCCAGCTCGCTGCACATGGCCGACATCAAGCTTCCTGATGGCGTGCGCACATTGACCCGCTCCGATGCGACGCTGGTCACCATCGTGCCGCCGTCGGGGTATGCCGAAGAGCAGAAGGCCGCCGCGGCTGCTGCCGCCGGTGGTGCTCCTGCGGCTGGTGCCGCACCTGCCGCCGGTGCTGCTCCCGCAGCCGGCGCTGCGCCTGCGGCCGGTGCCAAGGCTCCCGCGGCCGGCGCTGCCAAGGCGCCTGCGGGCGGTGGCGACAAGAAGAAGTAATCGGCCAACAAGAGAACCCGCGCCATGCGCCTGTTCGTCGGACTGGGCAATCCCGGATCGAAGTACGAAGGCAATCGGCACAATATCGGGTTCATGGTCGTCGACGACATTGCACGGCGTCACGGTTTCTCACCGTGGCGCCGTCGTTTTCAGGGCGAGACGTCGGAAGGCTCGCTCAATGGCGAGCGCGTCATCCTGCTCAAGCCCGCGACGTTCATGAATGAATCGGGGAGGGCCGTCGGCGAGGCCGCGCAGTTCTTCAAGATCGGCGAGAGCGACATCACGGTGTTTCACGACGAGATCGAACTGCCACCCGCAAAATTGCGGGTGAAAATCGGCGGCGGTATCGCCGGGCATAACGGTCTGCGGTCGATTTCGGCGCATGTCGGCAACGAGTATCGCCGGGTGCGGCTTGGTGTCGGACATCCCGGTGTCAAGGAACTGGTGCACATGCATGTGCTGAACGATTTCGCTAAATCCGAGCGGCCGTGGGTCGAGGCGCTACGCGATGCGATCACGGACAATGTGTCGTTGCTGGTGACCGGCAAAGATTCGACGTTTCAGAACAAGGTGCATCTGGCGATGGATGCGAAGGGCTTCGGCCCGAAAGATGATAAGAACGGCGATCAGCCGTAGGTAGAACAGTTCACCGTCATGCCCGGCCTCGTGCCGGGCATCTACGTCTTCCTTCGAGAGACAAGACGTGGATGGCCGGGACAGGCCCGGTCATGACTGAGAGATTTGGTTTTGAGGACGACATGGGATTTAAATGCGGTATCGTCGGCCTGCCGAACGTCGGCAAGTCCACCCTGTTCAACGCGCTGACGGAAACAGCGGCCGCGCAGGCGGCGAATTATCCATTTTGCACCATCGAGCCGAATGTCGGCGCCGTGGCGGTGCCTGATCCGCGCCTCGACAAACTTTGCGCGATCGCGAAATCGCAGACGATCATTCCGACGCAACTCACTTTCGTGGACATCGCGGGGCTGGTGAAAGGCGCTTCGAAAGGCGAAGGACTCGGCAATCAGTTTCTTGCGACCATCCGCGAAGTCGATGCGGTGGCGCATGTGGTGCGCTGTTTCGAGGATTCCGATATCACCCATGTCGAAGGCAAGATCGCGCCGCTCGCCGACATCGAGACCATCGAGACCGAGTTGATGCTCGCCGATCTTGAGAGTACGGAAAAGCGTGTCGACAACCTTACCAAAAAGGCAAAGGGTAACGACAAGGACGCCAAGGAGCAGCTCGAACTGGTCGAACGTGCGTTGAAGTTGCTTCGTGACGGCAAACCCGCGCGTTTTCTCGAGCGTAAGCCGGACGAGGAGCGTGCATTTCGTATGCTCGGCCTGTTGACCTCCAAGCCCGTGCTTTATGTTTGCAATGTCGAAGAGGGAGCTGCGGCGACCGGCAACGACTTCTCGCGACAGGTTGCAGACTACGCCAAGAAGGAAGGCGCAGTCGCGGTTGCGATTTCGGCCAAGATCGAATCGGAGATCGCCACTCTTTCGAAGGAGGAGCGCGCCGAATTTCTCTCAACGCTCGGACTGGAAGAAGCCGGGCTCGATCGCCTGATCCGCGCCGGCTATCAGTTGCTCGATCTCATCACCTATTTCACCGTCGGTCCGAAGGAAGCGCGCGCGTGGACCATCACGCGCGGCACCAAGGCTCCGGGTGCGGCTGGCGTCATCCACACCGATTTCGAAAAGGGATTTATCCGCGCCGAGACCATCGCTTATGACGATTATGTCAGGCTCGGGGGTGAAGCCGGTGCGCGCGATGGCGGCAAGCTGCGGCTGGAAGGTAAGGACTATGTCGTTGCCGATGGCGACGTGATGCATTTCCGATTCAACACGTAACCATCGGTCCCACGATGCGTCAGAGTTCCCGGCCCTGATTGCGGATCGCGCCGAGATGCTCGTTGATACGGAATACGATCAGGATGAATTCGGCGGCGATACGCGAGAAGACCACGCCGACGACCGTGCTGATGATGGCCGAAATCGTGGTGATGAAGCCGCCGAACGGGCTGATCGCCATTTGCAGAAGGCCGGTGAAGATGCCCGAGATTCCGAACAGGACCACCAGCGCGATCACCAGCCAGTAGAATGATTTGATGATGCTGGGCGCGATGAAACGGTCCCACTGGAACAGGTCGTTGATTTGAAACATCCTAGCCTCCGTCTTCGCATTCGGGTGTCGTTTCCTTTGTCGCATGACAGACGATTCCTGCAAAGCCGGATTCAGCTAGGTGCGGAAAGCGTGGATAGCGCTGATGATGTCATGCTTCATCCGCAATCCTGTCGCTACGGCGCATCGGGGCTGTCCCGAACAGGACTTGAGATTGCCGCCCGCCATGGCAACAATTGGGTGTTGCCGCGCGCATTCTGAAAGCATCTTTCATGAAACTGGGTTTAGAAGATTTTCCGCCGGGTCATTTCGGAACTTTCGGCCCGCACCACGTTTCGCGAGACGACATCATTGCCTTTGCCGCGGAATTCGATCCGCAGCCGATGCATCTGAACGACGAGGCAGCCCGGCATTCGATGTTGCAGGGGTTGGGGGGATCGGGCTGGCATCTGTGTTCCGTCATGATGCGTATGATGTGCGATGGCTTTCTGCTTCGCACCGCGTCTCTCGGTTCGCCCGGAGTGGATGAAGTGAGATGGCTGGCGCCGCTGCGTCCCGGTGATGATCTGACAATGGATGTCGAGATCGTCGGCAATCGGGTCTCCGCAAGCAAGCCTGACCGTGGCTTCGTTCAAATAGTCAATCAGATACGAAATGCTGACGGCGTGCCGCTTCTATCCTCACGGTTTACGATTATCGTAAAGTGTCGCGATGCGATCCTGGAGAAGGTGTCGTGAGTTATTTTGAAGATATCAAAGCGGGCGACACGCGCAGCCTTGGCCCGTTCGTTTTTACGGCCGAGAATATAAGGGAGTTTGCACGGAAGTTCGATCCGCAGCCCTTCCATCTGGACGAGGAGGCGGGCCGCGAGGTGTTCGGCGGCCTTGCCGCGTCCGGCTGGCATGTTTCGTCGGTCTGGATGAAATTGATGGTCGCTGAGTTTGAACGCGAGGCGAACGCGCGCGCCGCGCGTGGCGAGCCTGTAACTTCTCCGGGACCGTCTCCCGGTTTCCGCAATCTGAAATGGATTAAACCGGTGCTCGCCGGTGACACGGTCTTCTATCACTGGGAGGTGATTTCGGCGCGCACATCCGAGAAGCGGCCGGAGTGGGGCCTCGTTCAGTCGCTCAACAACGGCATCAATCAGCGCGGTGTACTTGTGTTCTCTTTCGAAGCGACGGTTTTCTTGCCGCGCAAGCCTGCCTGACGCACCGGCGTTGTTATTTCATCCACGCCAGCGTCAGCACAATCACGGCGAGCCCAAGAAAAATGAGAAAGCGAGTCAGGATTGTTGCAATTCCCGGTTTTGGGGAATGAAGCTGAATCGGATCGTTCTCGGTCGGTTTGACGATTTTCACTGATGGCCCCGCGCGCACCGCCGAAAATCCGGCGTCGGACCTTTGGTCGCGGTGCGCGGGCAGCAGGTTCAAGCAGGACGAGGCTTATGACAAAGCCCTCCACGCCGCAGGCATGGAGGGCTTTGTTTTCAGGCGGGAATTTTTAGTCTTGCTGCGGCGGGCGCTTCCACTGCGCCAGATTCTCCGAGATGATCCGGGTTGATTTCATCGCGGTCTGGCTGAGCTTGGCGAAATTGGCGAGGTCGCGCTGCACGCGCTGGCCTTCCTCGTGCATCAATGTGCGCAGGCTTTCAAGTTCGCCGATCAGATTGTCGATCTCGCTGGCGGAAGCACCGGCGACACGCTGGATCAGTGTGTTGACATTGTTGACGGCGGCGTCGGCGCCCGTATCCGTAATGCTTTCGGCGATCGGAGGCGCGCGGCGCAGATAGGCAATGTCGTTACGTACGAATTCCCGGATGCCTGCCTCGACGTCCGTCGCATTGGTGAGTTCAGCATCGGCTTGCACCGGCTCATCCCTGTCGTGAATTACACTCATCGGCTGTCTTCCTTTCGCGGATTGCGAGCGCGGACTGTCCCCCGCACGATGACGTCACCGCACATGAGTCCAGCCGATCATGACCATAGCGCGGCCATTGTGAGGCAATGCGGATGTTTGCCCGCAAGGTCAATAAATCGAAAATGTGAAAGAGCGCGCGAATGGCCAGTGAGGCCGTTCACCAGCTATGCTTGAATCCGGCGGTCAGACTTCGGTTGGGAGTGCCGAGCGGCGTCTCGCTGACGGAACCGGTAACGCTGATGCCGCCGAACACTTTCTGTTCCACGCCGACACGCCGCAGCCATTTCTCATCCATGGTCGACATGGTCTCGCCAGCCAAAACGCTGGTTCCGGTATCCTTGAATTCAAGTTTTGCGGAGCGGTCTACTTCGGTAGCGCCTTTGGCGATACGGCCATCCGCGCCGACCATCGGAACCGCGCTTTGAATGACGTTGTAGCCAGTCTGCGCCGTTAGTGAATATTGTTGGCTGCCCAGCGGCACCGATTTGCTGATCGATGTGTTGACCCTGCTTTGCTCCTGGGTCGGATCGACACGCGCCTCGATGGTCGTCTTGTCCCAGATATTGCCAAGGCCGGGCGCGGTCATGTTGGCCCAGGCGCTCCCGCTTGACTGGTAGGATTCACCGCTCAGTTTACCTGCGAGCGCATCCGAGGACGTGCCCGGCTGACGATTGGCAACGTTCAGATCGGCGCCGACCTTGGCGTCCGCGAAAGGCAGAACCGATTGCTTTACCGTCATGGATGAGGCGCCGTCGCCTTTGTCAGTGCGGTCCCAACTCATTGTGTCGCCGCTCGATGCCGTTCGCGCGCGAAACTTTCCGGTGCTGTCGGTGTCGAGCGGAATCTCGGAGCTTAACAGACTCCACTCCAACGCGGTT
>DASWQB010000249.1:0-4926 GCA_036398335.1 Afipia sp.
GGGTCAGCGCTTCGACACCCCATTCGTTGACTTCGCTCATGAAGGCGTTGAACGCCGGCTCGTCGAACTGAATCATGTCGACGCCGTCGGCCTGAAGATTGCGCGCTTCCTCGTTGAGCAAATCCGCGAAGCCGAATGCCATCTGCACGCGGTCGCCATAATAATTGTCGGCGACGGTGTCGATGATGGTCATGGGGCCGGGTAACGTGAACTTCAGTTTGTTTTTTGTATGCGCGCGGGCGGCGCGGGCTTCAAAGGCATGGACGCGGTTTTTCAGGCGCAGCGGTCCGACCACCTGCGGCACCATCGCTTTATAGCGGTCGTTGCGGATGCCCATTTCGACTTTGTGGACGAAATCGATGCCTTCGACGCGCTCGAGAAATCCATGGACGAAATGCTGGCGCGATTGTTCGCCGTCGGTCAGCCAGTCGATCCCTGCATCTTCCTGAATCTTGACGGCGAGCAGCGTGGCGTCGCGCTTGGCGGCGTCAAGCTCCGCGCCTTCCAATTTCCACGGCGCCCACAATTTATTGGGCTCGGCGAGCCATGATGGTTTCGGCAGCGAACCGGCGATGGTGGTCTCGAACAGCATTGGCGTTTCCCCAGATGTTGTTTCTTGTTGAGGCCGTTCTGCCATGTCTGTGCGCCATCGTATAGCGCAGACGCGATCAAATCATGGATTGGGGGATTTGGTGCTGGACCAGTTCGATCTGTGGCTGGCGAGGTCGATAAAGGCGCGCAGGGCGGAGGTCATGCGGCGCTGGCGTGGATAATAGAGCATGAAACCGTGAAAAGGCGCGCACCAGTCCTCCAGAACGCGAACAAGTTTTCCATCGCGCAACGGCTCGGTGACAAGGTCTTCGAACACGCAGGCGATGCCAAGACCGTCGATCGCCGCACCAGCGATCAGGCGCGTGTCGCCCAGCGTGAGCCGTCCGTTGACCTCGATGTCCAGTGCCTCGTTATCTTTCTCGAACTCCCATCGATAAGTCCGTCCGCTCGGAAAGCGGATACGAATGCATTGATGCTGCAAGAGGTCATTGGGATGGATCGGCCGATCGCGCTCGGCGAAATAATCCGGGCTGGCAACAATGGCCATCCGTTGGGGTCCTCCAAGAGAAACACCCACCATGTCCTCCGGAATGCCTTCGTGAATTCGCACGCCCGCGTCGAATCCGCCAGCGATCACGTCGACAAATCCGTCGTCATCGGCGACTTCGAAATTGATGTCTGGATAGGCGGCGAGAAATCGCGACATCAGCGGCGCGATCAAAAGGTACGCAGCCGTGCGCGCGGCGTTGATGCGCAATGTGCCGGCCGGAGCCGCGCGGAAATGGTTCATTTCCTCCATCGCTTCGCTCACGTCGCGCAGTGCCGGCTGAATGCGCTCAAGAAATCGCTGGCCGGCCTCGGTCAGGGAAACGCTGCGTGTGGTGCGATGAAACAGGACGACGCCAAGCCGCTCCTCGAGGCCGCGGATGGCGTGGCTGACGGCCGAGGTAGACATCCCGGCGTCCGAAGCGGCCTTCTGGAAGCTGGAATGGCGCGCGACCGCGGCGAAAACCGCCATATGGGACAAATTGGGCTGGGAGTTCATTGTTGAGAATAATTCAACATCTCATGCCAGATTTCAACTTTGTTTATTGTATTGCATAGGCCTAATTATCTCACTGGCCTAATCAAACTGTCGTCGCGGTCCGCTATTGATGGATGCGGGCCAGATCGGCCGCCCGGGCGGCTTTCGGCGCAGATTCGGTCACGGCAATAAACAAAGGACATCCATATGTTGAAGGTTCGCGGTTACGCGGTGCATGACGCCCATTCGCCACTCGTCCCGTTCAGTTTCGAGCGCCGCGATCCCGGGCCGCACGATATCCAGATCGAGATTCTTTACACCGGAGTGTGCCATTCCGATCTGCACCAAGCCCGCAACGACTGGGGCGGTTCGATTTATCCCATGGTGCCGGGACATGAAATCATTGGACGCGTGGTGCGCGTGGGATCGGAGGTAAAGAAACTGAAGGCCGGCGATTTCGCCGGGGTCGGTTGTCTGGTGGATTCCTGCCGTCACTGTTTCGCCTGCGACGAGGGGCTTGAGCAGTATTGTGAGCACATCCCGACGGTGACCTATAACGGGCGGGAACGTGATAGCGGTCAGCCGACTTACGGCGGCTATTCCGAGCAGATCGTGGTCGAGGAGCGCTTCGTCGTCAAAATTCCGCCGACCCTTGATCTCAAGGGCGCAGCGCCGCTGCTTTGCGCCGGCATCACCACTTATTCACCACTGCGCCACTGGAAGGTCGGCCCCGGCCAGAAGGTTGGCGTGATCGGGCTCGGCGGCCTCGGCCACATGGGCGTGAAATTCGCCAAGGCGTTCGGCGCGCACGTCGTGATGATCACAACCTCTCCTGAGAAGGGCAAGGATGCAAAGCGGCTCGGCGCCGACGAGGTGCTGGTTTCGCGCGATCCCGAGGCGATGAAGGCCCATGCCAACAGTTTTGATTTCCTGCTCAACACAATTCCGGTCGGTCACGACGTCAATCCCTACATGGCGCTGCTCAAGCTCGATCGCACCATGGTGCTGGTCGGCGTGCTCACCGAACTGATGCCGCCGCTGATCGGCAACAACCTGATGATGGGCCGCAAGAGCATCGCCGGCTCGGGAATTGGCGGCATGCCGGAGACGCAGGAGATGATCGACTTTTGCGCTGAACACAACATCGTCAGCGATATCGAGATGATCCCGATCCAGAGCGCCAACCAGGCCTATGAGCGGCTGCTGAAGAACGATGTCAAATATCGTTTCGTGATCGACATGGCGTCGCTGAAACAGGCGGCTTGATACCGACAACACCCGCGTCTGACGCGGGTGTTGTTCTTTGCACAGATACACACAGGAGTAATGATATGCTCGCCAAACGCAAATTGGGACGGCAGGGTCTGGAAGTTTCCGAAATCGGTCTTGGCTGTATGGGTATGAGTCATGCCTACGGCACGCCGGACGATGCGGAATCCATTGCCACCATCCACCGCGCCATTGAACTGGGCTGTACTTTTCTTGATACTGCCGAAGTCTATGGCCCCTTCAAGAATGAAGAGCTTCTCGGCCGCGCATTGAAGGGCCGCCGCGATCAGGTGACCATCGCCACCAAATTCGGATTCGTCATCACGGGCGAGGCATTTGCTGGCGCCGACAGCCGGCCCTCGCATATCCGCGAGGTGGTCGATGCGTCGCTGAAGCGGTTACAGACCGACCGCATCGATCTGCTCTACCAGCACCGCGTCGATCCGAACGTGCCGATCGAGGACGTGGCCGGGACGGTGAAAGACTTGATTGCCGAAGGCAAGGTTCTCCATTTCGGCCTGTCCGAGGCGGGCGAAAAAACCATCCGCCGCGCCCACGCCGTGCAGCCGGTCTCGGCGCTGCAGAGCGAATACTCGATCTGGGAGCGGAATCTGGAGGACGGCGTCATTCCAGTGCTGCGCGAACTCGGCATCGGCCTCGTTCCTTATAGTCCGCTCGGTCGTGGTTTTCTGACCGGCACCGCCAAGCGCGCGGAGGATTATCCGCCGGGCGATTTCCGTGCCGCTGGCGACCCGCGTCTTCAGGGCGCGAATTTCGACGTCAATGTGAAGATCGCCGATCTCGTGCGTGAGGTCGCGGTGGCTCACGGCGCGACGCCGGGGCAGGTGGCGCTTGCCTGGATTCTTCAGAAGGGCGACGATGTCGTGCCGATCCCCGGCACCAAACGCCGCAAATATCTCGAAGAGAATCTCGGCGCGGCATCGTTGAAGCTTACCGCACAGGACGTCGTCAAACTCGATGGCGCGCTGTCGGCGCACGCCATAGCCGGCCGCCGCTATGGCGAGCGTGGCCTCGCGATGATCGACCGATAATAGCTATCCCGCTGACCGGAATTGCGCGCGCGATTCCGGTCAGCCCGGCTGATTTGCGAATCATCGCGCTTTAAGGCGGGTGCGATTGCTGCCAAATCGGGAGAGCACGATTGGCTTTTGCAAAACGCGCGGGCAACTTGCAAAACATCAGTTGCCAAATCGGCAGAAACCACTGAAAAACGAGCCGCGCGGACGTGGCGGAATTGGTAGACGCAAGGGACTTATTCAGTACCGAGGATTACTTGCCCTCCCTAGATCGTCGCCAAATCGGTCCTAAAAAATCGGTGGACGAACAATCCCTTGCGGATGTTCGTTTCACACTATGGTTGGCAGGCTTTTTGTCCAACTCCGCGTTTGGTGACAAAAATAGGTGACAAACGGGAAAGTTTACGGAGTTTGTGACGTGTCAGAAAATGACGATCTTGGTCCTCCAAACTGGTCGTTTGATCTCGCAGAGCTTAGGGATCACCTCGATTCAAAGAGTGATCTCGAAGGGACAATACGCGGTCATCTTTATTTAGAGCATGTTCTGATCCAGTTCTTGCAAGAGGCAATGCCTCGACACGAATTGCTTTCAATGGATCGGTTGCCTTTCAATACAAAGGTTGAGATCGGCGCCGCGCTCGGTGTTGTGCCGAAAGTTGCCATTGGCCCGTTGAAGAAAATAAACGAGCTTCGCAATCGCTCGGCTCACAACCTTCACTACGTAGTTTCGCTTCAAGACAAGAAGGACCTTCTGGATTTGTTTGATTCCAAAAGTCGCATCCTCGTATTAGAGCGTGGTGAAGAAGGGAAGACGTACGGAGTTGCAGACATACCTATATCGCATTTCATAAAGGTAATGGTTATCTTGGTTGATCTTGAACGACAGGGCTACGTCCGATGGAAGCAAAAACGAGAGGAGGCTTTAAAATACGCAAAGGAAGTGTTGGCTCGCGTTAAGGCAAAAGAAGAAGACCTTGAGCCTGTTCAGCGAAAATAAGCCGCTTGTAGTGGTGCCCCCTGCCGGACTCGAACCGGCACGCCCAT
>DASWQB010000250.1:0-2541 GCA_036398335.1 Afipia sp.
GACGCGCGGTAGTGAAGGAGAACTCTGATGTTGAACAGCGACAACGGCGCTCCGACGCCCCTGACCAGTGAGCAGCTTGCAAGCCTCGGCGGCGGACAGGTCGCGTATCTGAGGCCGATGCAGTCGGAAGAGGTGAACAGATTATTTCCGGCGGCGCCGGCGCTGCAGCCCGGGTTGAAGCTCTTCGCGCTTTTGGCCGCCGACGGATCGCCGATCGCCGTCACCCAGTCGCGCGATGCGGCGGTCGCCAATGCGATGGAGCATGAGCTTGAAATGGTGAGCGTTCATTGAGGCGCCCTCGCGCGTCCGCCTAGCTGTGGAGCCTCAACAGGTTGTCCACGGACAGGCCGAGGCGACTGATGGGTGGTTTGGCTTTCAGGCTCATATGCGGTCTGCTCCAATTGTAGCGGTACAGGAAAGCGCAGAGTTCGGCTTTGCGCTGCTCGGAGGTTTCGTAAGCTTTCGCATAGGCCCATTCCCGAAGCGAGGTCTGGACGAAACGCTCGGCCTTGCCGTTTGTCTGGGGAGTATAAGGCCTTGTCCGCAAATGCCTGATCCTCAGGCGCCGCAGCGCCCTGGCATAGCGGCGCGATTTGAAGGCCGAGCCGTTGTCGGTCATGACGCGCTCGACCTTGACGCCATGGCGGCGGAAAAAGCGCAGCGCGTTGAACAGGAAGCGCAGGCAGGAGCCGCGTTTCTCGTCGGACAGGATTTCCGAATAGGCGAGCCTCGAATGGTCGTCGATGGCCAGATGCAGATATTCCCAGCCGACGCCGCGGCTGTTGCTCTGGCCGGTGCGGTTGCCCGTGATCCGGTGGCCAACGCGTTCAAAACGCCCAAGTTTCTTGATGTCGATATGGATCAGTTCGCCCGGCCGCTCGCGTTCATAGCGCCGCACGGGCTCGGCCGGCTCCAGCGCCGCGATGCGGTTGAGCCCGAGCCGGCGCAGCACACGGCTGACGGTGGCCGGCGAGACGCCAGCCTCACGCGCGATCTGCCGTCCGGTGAAGCGCTGGCGCCGCAGCGCCTCGATCATCTCGATGGTCGCAAGGGGCGTCGGTCGATGGACGCGCCGGGGCCGCGACGAGCGATCCTGCAACCCCGCCACGCCCCCGGCGCGGAACCGGGCGAGCCATTTCCGGACAGTCCGCGGGCAGACGCCTGCGGCTCGTGCGGCGGCCTGCGGCGTCTGCCCGCTTTCGACCAATTGCACCAGACGCTCTCGACCAAGCGGCGTCAAACGGGCATTCTTGTGAATGTTCATCCGGTCCATCCTCGAATCCTGAAGCTTCGCAACCTCAGTCTCCAAGGTCCGGACCGGATGGACAACCTAATGAAAGCTCACAGCTAGTGATGTTGCCCCACGGCTTAGGCCAGCTTCGTCTAGGGCGCGGACTCAATTGCGCGCATCCAAATACGAGCCGATGCAAGGGCGACGGCGGACAAGAAGTTTCGGGCGAGCTTGTCGAAGCGTGTGGCGATGCGGCGGAACTGCTTGAGTTTGCAGAAGAATCGCTCGATCCTGTTGCGTTGCCGATAGAGATTTGGCGCAACCGAGCGTTGCTGCCTGACGCGGCTCTGAGTTGGGATATGCGCCTGTCCGCCAGCTTGCGCGACCAGCGCGATCAGCGCCCGGCTGTCGTAGCCGCGATCGGCGACGAGCGCGCAAGCCGGCGGCAGCCCGTGGAGCAGCGCCGGGGCGGTCGTTTTGTCGGACGCTTGACCCGGCGTGATCAGCAGCCTGACCGGCAAGCCATCCTGATCGACGACGGCATGGATCTTGGTGCTCAGTCCTCCACGAGAACGGCCGATGGCGTGATCCGGACCCCCCTTTTTCCGCCGGCGGCGTGCTGGTGGGCGCGAACGATGGAGGAGTCGATCAGATGCAGCGATTGCGGCGAGCGCTTGCCCAGAGCCTCGAACATTGACAGCCACACGCCCTTCTTCGCCCAGCGATTGAAACGATTATAAACTGTCGTGTAGGGGCCGTAGCGATCCGGCAGGTCGCGCCAAGGCGACCCGGTTCTCAGCACGAAGAACACGCCATTGACGACGCGGCGGTCGTCAACGCGCCGCTTGCCCTTGCCGGGTTTGGGAAGCAACGGCTCGACAATCCGCCATTCCGCCTCGCTCAGATCATAACGCGCCATCTCAAGGCTCCTTTTCGGTCGCCTTGAATCAAGCTTACGCTAAAATCTCAACCCCTAATGAGTACAGACTCTAGCCGGCCTTCACTCGGCTCGATCGCCCCAGTCAGCGTCACGGCTCAGCGGCCCGCGATCGACCGGGGCGCCAATTCTCGATGCCCGCAATGGGTCGAAAGCGGCCATCTGAACGGGTACTAAGCGAGAGATTTTTCCGCTAGCGGCGGCGGCGGGCGGCCTGCGCTTTGGCCTCTTCGGCGTTCAGCTGATAGGTTTTCTGTAGGAAGTCGATGGCCCCGCTCGCGGCGCGCAGCGATGTGTTGTCGACGCGCGGCCGCACCGCCGCGACCGTCCAGTTGGCCGCGCCCTCGCAGTTCTCGCGCGGCTGATCCAGCAC
>DASWQB010000251.1:0-3889 GCA_036398335.1 Afipia sp.
GGCTTCCTGAACGGCGCCTGGCATATCGCCAAGCCTTAACAACAAGCCTTAACAACAAGCCGCAACCGGACGACCAGCCTATAAAACGAGCCGGTACGGATCTCCCGGTTGCCGCCAGCCAACTCCCGCCCCTCCAACAGGGGCGGGATTTTTGTGTCTGCAGCCCGCCAACTGGCGGGTTCCACGCGCAAAACGAGCCGCCAGCGCCCTCCAAAGACACTTGAACCACCTCCCGGTGCCGCAATAGGGAGCACCAGCGTTAACGACAGCCCACGATTAACCTTAAGCCGGGTGTAAAGAATTGAATTCTCCGCTGTTTCTGCCATGTTCCGGCGCAAAGCAGACAAAACCGTGCAGCGGCCCCGATCGGCTGTTCGGATCGGTCAGCGGACGTGTAAAGGAAGATCATGGCGAAGCCGGCGGTCATCGTGGTTGGCGCGGACAAAGGCGGGGTCGGCAAGACCACCGTCTCGCGCACCGTTCTGGATTATTTCAGCGCGAACAACATTCCAACGCGCGCATTCGACACCGAGTCGCCGCGCGGCACGCTGAAACGTTTTCATCCGGCCATCACCGAAATCGTCGATATGACGACGACGGCCGACCAGATGAAAATCTTCGACACGCTCAACACCGCCGGCTCCAACGTCACCGTGATCGACGTACGCGCCGGACTTCTGTCGCCGACGCTGGCTTCGCTGCGCGATATCGGCTTTCTCGACGCCGCGCGCTCCGGCCAGATCACCTTCGCGGTGTTCCACATTCTCGGCCCCTCGATCGCCTCGCTCAACGAGATCGCCGAGACGTCCAATTTCATGGAAGGCGCGCGGTATTTTCTGGTGAAGAACTTCATCAACACGTCGAGCTTCTTCGAATGGGATCAGGCGACCTATAATTCGTATTTCAAGCGCATCAAGAACGCGACCGAGATCACCATCCCCAAGCTGGACGAGATGGCCTATGAGCAGGTCGAGGTTTCCTCGGTGCCGTTCCTGAAATTCGTCGCCAACAAGGGCCCCCGCGACGAGCCGGCGAATTACTCATTCGTGCTGCGCGGCTATGTCCGCCACTGGCTGAGCAACGTGTGGGGCGAATTCGACCGCATCAAGCTGACCGATATCGTCGGCTCGAAAGACAAGATCACCGCCCGCACCGCCGAAGGCGAATAATTATTTCAAGAAGAAAACGTATAGTGAGTTTTTCCGTCATGCCCGGCTTTATGCCGGGCATCCACGTCTTTACGGTGTTGCACGCAGGTAAAACGTGGATGGCAAGGACATAGGCAAGCGAGAGCGACGCCGTTCTTAGAACGGCAATGCCCGGCCATAGCGAAACAACTCCTGGAATAATGATCCGAAACGATGCGCCGCACGCCCGTTTATATCGTCTGCTCGCCCCGCCCCGGTGTCGGCAAGACCCTCATCGCGCGGCTTCTCACCGAATTCCTTCTGCTGCAAAGCGGCTCGATCACCGCCTTCGACATCAACCTGCGCGAACCTTCGCTGCTCGATTATCTGCCCGAACTGACCGAGACCGCGACCATCGCCGACACCCACGGCCAGATGGCGCTGATGGATCAGCTGATCGTCAATGACGGCGTGCCGAAGGTTGTGGATCTCGGCTTTCACGCCTTCGACGATTTCTTCAAGATGATCGGGCAAATCGGCTTCATTAAGGAAGCCAGCCGCCGCGGCGTCGATCCGGTCATCATGTTTGTTCCAGATGCAACGCGCGCTTCCACCATGGCGTGGCGCATGCTGAATTCGAATTTTCCCGACGCGAAGCTGATCGCCATCGACAACGATCAGGTCCTCAATGGCGAAATGCCGAAAGAGTACGAAAAAGCCACAACCCTGAAAATTGCCGCACTGCCCGCCTTTCTCCGATCGATCATCAGCCGGACCAGCCTGTCCTTTACGAATTATCTGCGGACGAATCAGGACAGCTCATCCGAACTGCATCAATGGATACGCGGGAATTACATTAAATTCCGCGAACTCGACGCGGAGTTGGCCAAGCCGCGCGGGCGATAGCGCAGCCTTTTAATGCCCGTCGAAGGTCATTAGCGTGCGCACAGGAACGTCCATCGCCCGCAGCTTCGCCGCGCCGCCAAGCTCCGGCAGATCGATCACGAAACATGCCGCGATCACCTCCGCCCCGATCTGGCGCAGCAGCTTCACCGCGCCCTCCGCGGTGCCGCCGGTGGCGATCAGATCGTCGATCAGGATGACGCGCTCGCCGGGCGCGATGGCATCGGCATGCATTTCCATTTCATCGAGACCGTATTCGAGCGAGTACGCGATCCGCACCGTGGTGTGCGGCAGCTTCCCCTTCTTGCGGATCGGCACGAAACCGGCGGAGACCTGATGCGCCACCGCGCCGCCGAGAATGAAGCCCCGCGCCTCGATGCCCGCGACCTTGTCGATCTTCGATCCCGCCCATGGCTGAACCAGCTCGTCCACCGCGCGGCGGAACGCACGCGCATTGCCGAGCAGCGTGGTGATGTCGCGAAACATGATTCCCGGTTTTGGATAATCCGGAATGGTGCGGATCGAGGCTTTCAGGTCGGTTTCAAGGTTCATGAGATTTCCAATCAGATCAAAAATATCCACTTGGCGTCATTCCGAGCCAACGGGTCCGGCTTCGCCGGCCCGATGACAGGCTCCGCGAAGCAATCCAGAAACACAAAAGGACTGGATTGCTTCGTCGCGAACGCTCCTCGCAATGACATATCCATTCAGCTCACAGGCTGCCCGAGGCGGAATGCGTTCTCGACGATCTTCAGCCCGACATCGCCTTCCAGCGACATCAGCGACTCGGGATGAAACTGCACGCCGCCGACCGGCAAGGTTTTATGCTCGATGGTCATCGGCACCCCGTCCTCGGTGGTCGCGGTGACGACCAGCACATCCGGCATGCCGTTCGGCGCGACGAACAGCGAATGATAGCGGCCGATGGTGATTTCATTCGGCAGGTTTCGCATCAGGGCGCCACCACGCGTCTGGATGCGTGAAGGGCGGCCATGCGCGGGTGTCGCGAGCTGGCCGAGTTCGCCGCCGAAATATTCGCCGATCGCCTGCACACCGAGACAAACGCCGAAAACCGGCATTTTCTTTTCGAGCGCGGCATCGATGAAATTCGAGATGCCGAAATCCTCCGGACGTCCCGGTCCCGGCGACAGCACCAAGAGATCGAATTTTTCGTTCTTCAATCGCTCAAGCGCGTGCGTATGCCGCGTGACGCTGACGCTCGCTCCGACCTGGCGGAAGTAATCCGCCAGCATGTGCACGAACGAATCTTCATGGTCGATCAAGAGCACCTTCTTGCCCGAACCCGTCGCGTCCGGCGCGAAGGCGGACAGCGGCTTCGGCGGATCGCCACGCAGCGCCTGAAACAGCGCCGCCGCCTTGGTCTGGCATTCTTTTTCTTCGGCAACCGGATCGGAATCGAACAGCAGCGTCGCGCCGACGCGCACCTCCGCGAGTCCATCCTTCATGCGGATGGTGCGGATGGTGAGGCCGGTATTGATGCCGCCGTCGAAACCGAGGAAGCCCAGCGCGCCCGCATACCAGCGGCGCGAGGAGCGTTCATTGTCCTCGACGAACTGCATCGCCCACAGTTTCGGCGCGCCGGTGACGGTGACGGCCCAGCAATGGGTGAGGAAGCCGTCGATGGCGTCGAAACCCGGACGCAGCATGCCCTCGACGTGATCGACGGTGTGAAACAGCTTCGAATAGGTCTCGATCTGCCGCCGCGCCAGAACCTTGATCGAACCCGGCACGCAGACGCGGGCCTTGTCGTTGCGGTCGACGTCGGTGCACATATTGAGTTCGAATTCGTCTTTCTGCGAATTCAAAAGCTCCTGGATTTGCTTGGCATCGCCGATGGC
>DASWQB010000252.1:0-2738 GCA_036398335.1 Afipia sp.
GCGATCACGCTGTTCTTTACGCATGGGCTGAATTTCGGCATCGACTTCAAAGGCGGCACGCTCTTGGAGATTCAGTCGAAGTCCGGGCCTGCCGACATCGCAGCGCTGCGCAGCACACTTGGCGGCCTCGGTTTCGGTGACGTGCAGCTTCAGCAATTCGGCGGCCCTGAAAACGTTCTTATTCGTATTGCCGAGCAGCCCGGCGGGGACGCCGCGCAGCAGGAGGCCGTTCAGAAAGTGCGCGCGGCCCTCGGCGATAGCGTCGATTATCGCCGCGTCGAAGTGGTGGGACCGCGCGTGTCCGGCGAACTTTTGGCCTATGGCACACTCGGCCTGATGCTCGCGATCGGTTCCATTCTTGTTTACCTGTGGTTCCGGTTCGAGTGGCAGTTCGCGCTCGGTGCCATGGTTGCCAACGTCCACGATATCGTGCTGACCATCGGCTTCATGTCGGTGTCGCAGGTGGATTTCGATCTGACCAGCATCGCCGCGCTTCTGACCATTCTCGGCTATTCGCTGAACGACACCGTCGTGATCTATGACCGCATCCGTGAACTTCTGCGCCGCTACAAGAAAATGCCGATGGAGGATTTGCTGAACGCTTCGATCAATTCGACGCTGTCGCGCTCCATCATCACCCACGTCACCGTGACGCTGGCGCTGCTCGCATTGCTGTTGTTCGGCGGAAAGGCGATCCACTCCTTCGCCGCGACCATGATGTTTGGCGTGGTGCTGGTCGGCACTTACACATCGATCTTTATCGCCGCGCCAATGCTGATCTATCTCGGAGTCGGCAACAATCGTCAGGGCGACGACAAGCCGAAGAAGCCTTGAGCGGCGGAGCGCGAATCCCGCATTTTCCCAGCCCCGCGCCGATCGAAGCTTATGGCAACGGCGGCTTTCGCTTTGCCGACATGTCGCATCGCGGCTCGCTGCTGTGCCTGCCGGACGGCATCTGGGCTTGGGATGTCGTGGCCCCCGATATCATTGACGCCCCCTCGCTGGTGCGAGTAATTGCGCTGGCCGGGCGCATCGATACGCTGATCCTTGGGACTGGCAGTGACGTGTGGATCGCGCCACAGACGCTACGCGCGGAACTGCGCAATCGCAAAATCGTTCTCGACACGATGCTGACCGGACCTGCGATCCGCACCTATAACGTGATGTTGAGCGAAGGCCGCAGGGTCGCCGCTGCCCTGATCGCCGTGCCATGAGCGAGCCGGATCAGCCAGCATCTGCGGATGACATAGTCTTTTGCGCTACCCTCGTGCGTGATCGCGACTTTCCCCGTTACGCCGCGACGCTGTTCGCACCTCAAGACAAGCGCCGCGCGCTGCTGGCGCTGTTCGCGTTCAATGCGGAGGTCGTTCATGTCCGTGACCACGTCAGCCAGCCTTTGCCGGGCGAGATGCGGCTTCAATGGTGGAGTGATCTTCTCGCCGGACACGACCACGGCGACGTTGCAGGCAATCCCGTCGCTGCTGAATTGATACGGGCTGTGACCTCGCACGATCTGCCGCGCGCAACGCTGCGGCAGATGATCGAGGCGCGGATTTTCGATGTTTATGACGATCCGATGCCGACGCGAGCCGCGCTGGAAACTTATTGCCGCGAGACTTCCTCGGTGTTGTTCTCGCTGGGCGCGCGCATTCTTGGCGCGCGAGGTGAGGCGTGCGATCATGCGGCGCGCCACGCCGGACTGGCACAGGGACTTTCGGAGGTCATCGCGCTGCTGCCGCTGCATGCCGCACGGCGCCAACTTTATTTGCCGCGCGATCTTTTGGACAAACACGGCGCGAGCGAAGCGGATATCTTTGCAGGGCGCATGACGCCGCAACTTGGCGAGGTTATCCAAAGCCTGCGCGCCGAGGCCATATCGGGCGCGGACATAGCAGGCCGCCTTCTCGCTGGCGCGCCGGAAAATGCATTGGCTGCTTTTCTGCCGCTGGCATTGGTGCGCCGCGCTCTGAGCAAACCATCTGTGAATGCATTCGAGCCCGAACGGCCATCGCATCTGGCAATGCTATGGACGCTGTGGCGCGCTTCGCGTTCGAAACAATTCCGCACTTAAGCAGCGGCTGCGATTCCAAGCTCAACGGCGATCCAGTGGTCCAGATCGGCAAGCGCGCGTGCGCTCAGCGCCTGCTTTTTCGCAACGGTCTTTTCAGGTCCGCGCAAACGCGAGCCATCCGGCTTTTTCGTTGGCGCGGAGGCAAGCGGTGGAAACAATCCAAAATTGATGTTCATCGGCTGGAACGAGCGCGGGCCGTCGTCGATTCGCTCGATATGTCCACCCGTGATGTGGCCAAGCAGCGCGCCGAGTGCCGTGGTGACAGGTGGGGCCGCGATCTGCCGCGCCAAGGCGCCGGAGGCCGCGAACAATCCGGCGAGCAGTCCGATCCCGGCGGATTCCACATAGCCCTCGCAGCCGGTCATCTGGCCAGCGAAGCGCAAACGCGGCTGCGCGCGCAGGCGCAGTTGCGGATCGAGCAGTTTTGGCGAATTCAGGAAGGTGTTTCGATGCAGGCCGCCGAGCCGCGCGAATTCCGCGTTCTCGAGACCGGGGATGGTGCGGAAAACCTGCGTCTGCGCGCCATGCTTCAGCTTGGTCTGAAATCCAACCATGTTGTAGAGCGTGCCGAGTTTGTTGTCCTGCCGAAGCTGGACAACGGCATAAGCCTTTACCGTGGGATTGTGCGCGTTGGTCAGGCCCATCGGCTTCATCGGTCCGTGGCGCA
>DASWQB010000253.1:0-1967 GCA_036398335.1 Afipia sp.
ACATAAGCCGTTTTGAACCTTTGTTTTCCGCATCAAACCCGCTACCAACGGGCGCGTGATTTGTCCGCAAGCTTTTAGGAATTAAACGATTTATTCGAACCCGCCCGTTTTATAGCCAGCAGCAGAGACCCCAAGAAAGCATCATGAAAATCCGCAAAGCCGTGTTTCCCGTCGCCGGTCTCGGTACCCGTTTCCTGCCCGCCACCAAGGCGATGCCGAAGGAAATGCTCACCGTGGTCGATCGTCCACTGATCCAGCATGTGGTGGACGAGGCGCTGGAGGCCGGGATCGAACATCTCGTCTTCATCACCGGCCGCAACAAGGGCGTCATCGAGGATCATTTCGACCGTCCCTATGAACTCGAAGACACCCTGCGCGAGCGCAACAAGCTCAAGGAGATGGACATCCTCGAGCGCGACCAGCCCGAAGCGGGCACCGCCTCGTTCACGCGGCAGCAGGCGCCGCTCGGCCTTGGCCATGCGGTGTGGTGCGCGCGCGACATCGTCGGCAACGAACCGTTCGCCGTGTTGCTGCCGGACGTGCTGGTGAAGCACAAGCCGAGCGGCCTGAAACAGATGATCGACGCCGCCAACGCGGCTGGCGCGGACAAAGCCAATATCGTCGCGGTGGAAGAAGTGCCGATGGACCAGGTCCACATGTACGGCGTGGTCGGCGTCGGCAAGCAGAACGGCGATCTGTTCGAACTGAACGGCATGGTGGAAAAGCCGAAGCAGGACGTCGCGCCGTCGAACCTGTCGATCACCGGGCGCTATATTTTGCAGCCGGAAATTTTCAACATTCTTGAAACGCAGGAGCGCGGCGCGGGCGGCGAAATCCAGCTCACCGACGCGATGCTGGGCCTTGCCAAAGCGCAGAAATTCTACGGCTTCAAGTTCAAGGGCAAGAGCTACGATTGCGGCTCGAAGTCGGGATTCCTGGCGGCCAACATCGCTTACGGCATGGACCGCGAGGATCTGCGCGATGGCTTGCGGGAAGAGATGCGGAAATATGTGGGGTGAAGCGCTGCGCTTTGCCATTAATCACTGCGTCGTCCCCGCGAAAGCGGGGACCTAGAACTTCCCCCGCTAGAAAAACTGGGTCCCCGCTTTCGCGGGGACGACAATCATTACCGCCTGCTCGTGCGGGGAATCTTTCCGCTCACTTCGGCGCGTATTGCATCTCGCCACCGCCGAACGACCAGTCCTCGCGCGCAACATCAACGAGTGAGATGAACACGTCTTCCTTGCGAACGCCGGCCTTGGCGTGGAGATCGTCGGCGATCTTCTTGTAGAAAGCCTTTTTCACGTCCGTCGCGCGGCCAGCCACCCACGTGACCTGAATGAAAATGATGTTCGGCGTGTAGCTGATTCCGAGATAACCCTCAGCCGGATACACAAGCTGGTCGGGGTCGTGCAGCGTGATGATCTGGAATTTGTCATCCTTGGGTACGTTGGCGACTTCAAGCATCGCATTATAGACAACCTCGCTCACCGCTCTGCGAAGTTCGGGCGTCGAGGTTTTGGCAAGATCGATTCTGACGAGCGGCATAACAACCTCTTCCGTGATGATCTGATTTGAATCAGGCGTGCGTGTCGGTGTCCGCGTTCACACGCGCCAAAATGCGAAACACGGTGTCTTTCTCCCTGCCGAGCGAAGCGCGCATCCGTGCCTGCGCCTTGCGCCACAGCGGCTTGGCTTTTTCCAGCGCGGCTTTGCCCTTCGCTGTCAGCTTGACGATCTTGGCCCGCTCGTCCTCGCCGTCCGAAAAAGCGATCAGCCCGTCGCGCTCCAGCACTTTCAGATTGCGGCCGAGCGTGGAGCGATCCAGGTCAACAATACGCGCGAGCGCGCTGATGGTCGGCTTATCGGCCTCCTCCAGCCGCCGCAGCACCCGAAACATGGTGACCCTGAGGCCGGAGGATTCCAGCGCCCGATCGTACATTTCGGTTGCGGCGTGCGCGGCCTGG
>DASWQB010000254.1:0-3699 GCA_036398335.1 Afipia sp.
GAAGGCGGATCAGGAAGAGGCGGGTTAGGCGGGCGCAGATACATTCGATGCCGTCCCCGCGAAGGCGGACCCGTTCTTGCCGTCCGGGCCTGTCGATAGAAAAATTTACAAATAAAGCTGACTCGTTCTAAGGCTTGATCCCCGCCTTCGCGGGGACGACGCCGTTGAGTAAGACGACATCGCAAGGCGCTTGACTCTCTGTACCAATCAGTACAGTTTGTACCTATCGGTACAATGTGATCAGGAGCCATGCCCATGTCGCGCCCGCCTTTTCCGCCCTTCACCCGTGAGACCGCCATTCAAAAAGTGCGCGGCGCAGAAGATGGTTGGAATTCCCGCAACCCCGAAAAGGTCTCGCTGGCCTACACCGAAGACAGCATCTGGCGAAACCGCTCGGTTCTTCTGCAAGGCCGTGCCGCCATCGTCGAATTCCTCGCGGATAAATGGAAGAAGGAACAGGATTACAGGCTGATCAAGGAACTATGGGCGTTCACGGACAACCGCATCGCCGTGCGATTTCAGTATGAGTATCATGACGGCAAGGGTCAGTGGTTTCGTGCCTATGGCAATGAGAACTGGGAGTTCGATGAGCAGGGTTTGATGCGCCGGCGTGAAGCCAGCATCAACGATATTGCTATCAAGGAATCCGAGCGGCAGTTCTTCTGGGATGCGCCGGGTCCGCGCCCATTGGATAACCCAGGTCTGGCAAACACGCCCAAAGGTTACTGAGGGAGCGAAGTAAGATTACATTCGCCGGGGGGGCTCCTTGCAATGACAGGCGATCATAGACCAGACCTGTTCAGGAGTTGAATGTTTGGCGAAGCAGATAGCCGAGCGCGCGGAGATTTTGCCTTTGCTGGCGGAAGTCTTCCGCGCGCACGGCTATGAAGGAACGACGCTCGCGCTGCTGACGCAGGCCACGGGTCTCGGCAAGGGCAGCCTTTATCATTTCTTTCCCGGCGGCAAAGAACAGATGGCGAGCGAGGTCCTGGCCGAGATCGATACCTGGTTCGAAGTCAACGTGTTCGCGCCATTGCTCAAGAACAGCGATCCCAAACGTGCCATCGCCGACATGCTTGTCTCGGTCGAAACATATTTCCGCGCCGGCAAGCGCGTGTGCCTGATCGGCGTCGTCGCGCTCGGTGCCTCGCGCGATTTTTTCGCGGAGCAGGTGCACAGTTATTTCAGACGATGGGACGATGCGCTGGCCTCGGCGCTACGCCGGGCGGGCGAAACCCCGGCCTCGGCGCGGCGCAAATCGCAGGACGCGCTTTTGGTGATTCAGGGCGCGCTGGTGCTGGCCCGCGCGCTCGACGACTCGAAGGTGTTTTCCCGCGCAATGGCCGATTTGAAGGTCCGTCTCCTGGGCTAAAAGAGTGACGGTGCCCGGCAAGTCATGTTAAAGCCATTCACATGAACTGGCACCGCGACCATCGCCGCCCGGGCGGCAGTTATCATCACGGCAATCTGAAAGAAGCGCTGATGCAGGCTGCGCTCGATCTGATCGCGCGCAAAGGCCCGGCGGGATTCACCTTCGCCGAAGCCGCGCGCTCGGCCGGTGTCAGTCCCGCGGCGCCCTATCGCCATTTCCGCGACCGCGAGGAATTGCTGGCCTCGATCGCGCAGCAGGGCTTCGAGCAATTCGAGGCGGCGCTTTCGGTGGCGTGGGATGACGGACGGCCCGATACGCCCGCCGCGTTTGCGCGCGTCGGCAAGGCGTATCTAACCTTCGCGCGCGAACATCCGGCTTATTATTCGGCGATGTTCGAATCCGGCCTGCCGCTCGAAAACAACCCGGCTTTATTGGTCGCAAGCGAACGCGCCTTCGCGGTTTTGCGCGCCGCCTCCGAGCGCCTGATCGCACTCGCTCCGCCAGGCGTGCCGCGTCCGCCCGCTTTGATGATGGCGTTGCATATCTGGTCGTTGTCGCACGGCATCGCTTCGTTGTTCGGGCGCGGCGACGCGGCCAGCCGCAGGCTGCCGATGTCGCCGGAAGACCTGCTGGAAGCCGGCGTGCTGATCTATCTGAAGGGTCTCGGTTTTCCCGCGGACCAGTTCGCGCCCGCGCAGCCTGCCGCGAAGAAATAAGTTCCACACATCCGGCGACAGCAAATTTTAATCCGGGCGGCGATTTTGCCGCGCTTGACAAAACACCGCGACCATTTATCTATGTAAATGTTATTTACATTCACAGACTCGCACCGGGAGAGGTCCATGGCAGATTTCACGGCACATATCGCAGACGCCAATAGCGCGGATTTCGACAGGCGAGGCCGCCCGGCGTGGGCCGGCCGTGGCTTTGGAGGCGGTGATAATCCCGGAAGATTTGGCCGCGCAGGCTTCGGTCCGGGGGAGGGCCACTCGCCGTTCGACGGCTGGCGCCGCGGGCCGCATCCCGGCCAGATCATTCTCGTCATCGCCGCATTCGCCATCTGGTGGCCGCTCGGCCTTGCCGCGCTCGCTTTCACATTCTGGAGAACAAAAATGGGTTGCTGGAATCATCACGGACGTTTCGCGGATAAAATGGAACGCATGCAGTGGAAGATGGAGCGGATGCGCGGCGTCATGGAAGGCCGGGGATTTTACGGACCTTCAAGCGGCAACCGCGCTTTCGACGATTACCGCATGGAGACGCTGCGCCGTCTGGAGGAAGAGCAGAAGGAGTTTCGCGATTTCCTCGACCGGCTGCGTCACGCCAAGGACAAGGAAGAGTTCGACGCCTTCATGGCGCAGCATCGCCCTAAACCCTCTTCGTCCGACGATCAGCCGCAAGGATAGGGTTTGGTTTTGACGCGTTTTCTGTCCGCGAACCGGTATCCGCTCCGCCCGAAACGCCATAGCCCCGCAGGACAAGCCCCCAGTTCCTGCGGGGACCGCAAGCCGCCCGCCGCGTAAGCTGCGGGCGGTTTTGTATTTGAACGAACGGATGTTTCCGGTCTTAAAATCCATTCCGGTAACCTGTTCTTAACCACGCCTTAACCAGCACTGGCGTCTGGTGGATGTGCCAAAACGGCTTGTTTAGCCCTCGTTTTGACACGTTGGCGGGACATTAGGGGAACGGCCCGGATGGGCTTTTCACGCGACATGTCAGTGATTTCGGCACCTGTTTTGCCGGTCGGCGGCGTCGGCGTTTTGGGGCCGCGTGGCAGTTCCTGTCGCGCGCGCGCAATCATTTGGAGTTAAGGGCTTTGCCAAGAGGGTATCGATCATGAATCCAGGCGACGTGGCGCAATCAGCCCTGCCGCTGGCGTCCTCGGACGTATCGTTGATCTCGCTGTTTCTTCAGGCTCACATCATCGTCAAGGTGGTGATGCTCGGCCTTCTCGCATGCTCGGTGTGGGTCTGGGCCATCGCCATCGACAAGACGTTCCTTTACGCGCGCACCAAGCGCGCGATGGATCGTTTCGAGCAGGCGTTCTGGTCGGGCCAGTCGATCGACGAGCTTTACCGCTCACTCGCCGCCAAGCCGAACCATTCGATGGCGGCGTTGTTCGTGGCGGCGATGCGCGAATGGAAACGCTCCTTCGAGAGCCAGTCGCGCTCGATCGCGGGCCTGCAAATGCGCATCGACAAGGTGATGAACGTGTCGATCGCCCGTGAGATCGAACGGCTCGACCGCCGGCTTCTGGTGCTGGCGACGGTCGGCTCGGCCGGACCTTTTGTGGGCCTGTTCGGCACGGTCTGGGGCATCATGTCGAG
>DASWQB010000255.1:0-2215 GCA_036398335.1 Afipia sp.
AGCGAATGTCAAATCCACTCCACTGGCATCGCCCATTCGCGATATGCTTCAATTCATTTCTTAACGAGTAATTCATCCGCTGCGAATCGAGTTGCGATAAAATTCCGAATAAAATGATATTTAGATTCATAGTTTGACGCCTAAATCGTGCTAATTTGGGCGGAAATGCAGGCGCAAATATCCTATAAGCATATGATATATAATAATAATATTTGACTGTCATATTATGACATCGTCAAGCCTGTTATGCGTAAGATGCATGGATAAAACTCCAATAACGGTTGCTTTTGATGCGTCGCGGCTGCATATTGTTGCGGTGCGATAACGCCTCGCGTTATTGCTGCCCTCCTTGGGCGTTTCCTCCCTAGACTTGGGCCACTTGCACTGCGAGTGGCCCTTTTTTCTTTATATCGGCATTTTGCTTGAAACACGCCGCTTCGAGGCCGCCATAGCAAGGTCGCATCGCGAAAGAGGGCTTGGCCGGTGAGTGCTTTTACATTCACTCTGCCGCAGCCTGAAACGGCCCGCAATTATCCAGCGGCACGGCTGTCAGGGCCTCCGCCAGCGCCGCGAAGTCATCCACGACCTTTCTGAAATACGGTCCGCGTTCGCGGGTCCGCTCGTTCATGTAGATCGCGCGATTGAGTTCGATCTGGATGGTGTGCATGCCGCTGGCCGGATGGCCGTAATGCTCTGTGATGAAGCCACCGGCATAGGGTTTGTTCCGGCCGACGCTGTAACCGAGATTGACGAAGGTATCCTCCACGGCGTTGGAAATTTCTGTGGCGCAACTCGTGCCGTAGCGGTCGCCGATCACGATGTCCGGACGGCGCTTCTCGTCGCGTGCGACGCCGACCGAGGGCATCGAATGGCAATCGACCAGGACCACAGCGCCGAACGCTTGATGCGCCTTGGCGATCAGCCGCCGCAAGGCGCGGTGATAGGGCTTGTAAAGCAGGTCGATACGCATCAGGCCGTCGTCGATGTCGAGCCGTGTACGGTAGATTTCCTGCCCGTCGCCAACCACTCTCGGAATGGTGCCGAGGCCGCCGGCCACCCGCATCGAACGGGTGTTGGCAAAACTCGGAAGCCGCCCGTCGAACATGCGCGGATCAAGCTCATAAGGCTCGCGGTTCACATCGACATAAGAGCGTGGAAAATTCACCCGCGCCACGGGAAAGCCGACCTCGCTGAGTGGGGCGATCATCTCGTCCATGAAGGAATCTTCCGAACGCCGCAGTGCCGCAAGGTCGATGCGCGAGGCCTTGAGGAAGGATGGCGGGTAGTGCGCGCCCGAGTGCGGGGAGTTGAAAATGATCGGCGCGCGCCAGATCGCCGGCTCGGCAATCTCGAACGCCGGCGCGCGCGTCTCGTCGAAGTCGTTGCGGACATCATCCATGGTCGCGATCACCTTCAGGCCCGATCCGTCTGGCAACATATTTCGGCCAGAAAAGTGACGTGTGTCCTGTGATAAGCATTCTTTACAACCCTAGCGGCGACGGCAAGAGGCCCCGCCTTCACCCCAAATTTACCCTCTATGAGTCAGATAGGGGTCAAAGCGTTCCATCCAACCGGATTTGCGATCAGTCCATGCAACACAAGATTCTTTTGGCCGAAGACGATAACGACATGCGCCGTTTTCTGGTGAAGGCACTGGAAAACGCCGGTTTTTCAGTGTCGTCCTACGATAACGGGTTGTCAGCCTATCAGAGGTTGCGCGAAGAGCCCTTTGAAATGCTTCTAACCGACATCGTGATGCCGGAAATGGACGGAATCGAGCTGGCGCGGCGCGCCGCCGAACTCGATCCGGACATCAAGATCATGTTCATCACCGGCTTCGCGGCTGTGGCGCTGAATTCCGACTCGGAGGCGCCGAAAAACGCCAAGGTGCTGGCCAAGCCCGTGCATCTGCGCGAATTGGTCAGCGAAGTGAACAAGATGCTGGCGGCCTGATACGGTTGGCGCGTTGTCTTGACGCGAACCGGCGGCCACTTCGCTCGAAAACACCAATGAAACATCATGGGACGGCATAAAGGTATTCCCGTCCCCCAACTTTCCTTGCCTCGGCTTGTTTGAGCCGATATAGGGACGCTTCCCGAACGAATGGGCCGGTTACGGACCGGGCGCGTAGCTCAGCGGGAGAGCACTTCCTTGACATGGAAGGGGTCACAGGTTCGATCCCTGTCGCGCCCACCATCCAATTCACCCACCCGGT
>DASWQB010000256.1:0-26912 GCA_036398335.1 Afipia sp.
GCGAGGTGGGATTGGCGCCGGTGGTTGTCGCTTCTTGGTAAAGCGCTTGCCTTCGGCCAAGCGATAAAAGATGCCGTGGTCGAGATCGATATATGAGCGGCCTTCACCGCGCTCGAATCTCAACCTGCCGAATGTTCTCGCAACGCCTCATATCGGATATGTCACCGAGGATACTTATTGTGACGCATTTCCACAGATTGAAAACATCCGGGCGTGGATGAGTGGGACGCCGTGCCGTCAATTGGCTGCTGGATAAAGAAGGCGCCTTGAAGCGCCCTTTCAACATGGCTCCCGCGTGGGTCGTTTTAAATATTGAATTCTCGAACATTGTATCGAGCTTCATTCGTGCGTTCGAATGCGGCAGCAGCGCTGACGACGTCATCCTCGCGATGTGAACGTCCGACGATCTGAAGACCCACAGGCATTCCGTCTGGCGCTATGCCCGCACAGACAGATGCCGCCGGATGGCCGGTCAGATTGAAGGGATATGTGTAATAAACCCATGACACGAGATTTCTGTCGTCCAGGCCGTCCGGAATGTTCTTGCCGGCATCGAGTGATGTCACAGGAAGAACGGGCGAGATCAGAAGATCGAAACGCTGAAAGAACTCCCGTATTTTCTCGCGCAGCGCATATCGGGCGAAAACCTTGGTATAATAATCGCGCATGTCCTGTGACAGGGCAGGCTCCAGCACTTCAGCGACGGCTGGGTCAAGCAAATTACGCTGGGTTTCCATGAACGATCGCAGACGAATGCCGACGCCTGCATAGAACTCGGCGGTCCACAGATCGGCTGGATCGGTTTCAAAAACCGTGTCGATGCGCTCAACGTGACAACCCATGTTTTCAAACGCCCGGGCCGCACGATCGGTCAGCTTGACGACCTCGGGATCAGGACGCGCATAACCCAACGTCGGACTATAGGCGATGCGCATGCCGGCGACCGGGAACAGCGTTGCACCAAGAACGTCTGGCACCGGACCCGCGACACTGAATGGATCACGACGATCGAATCCGGCTACAACAGAAAACAACAGCGCGGCGTCTTCGACGGATCGCGCCAGCGGTCCAACATGCGCAAGCGTTGGAGTTGCTGATGTTGGCCAAACTGGAACGCGACCGAATTGTCCCTTGATTCCTGCGAGCCCGGTAAAGGCGGCTGGAATGCGAACTGAGCCACCACCGTCGGTGCCGAGTGCGAACGGCGTAATACCGGCGGCAACGGAGGCCGCCGCGCCTGCACTCGATCCACCTGGGGTCTTATCGAGATTCCATGGATGGCGGGTAATGCCCGTAAGAGGACTGTCGCCAGCGGGCTTGCAGCCGAATTCGCTCGTCGTCGTCTTGCCGATCAGAATTCCTCCCGCAGCCTTTGCTCGCTCGACCGCGGGCGCATCCACTGTCGCAATGTTCGACTTCATTGTTATTGAACCGGAGGCATAGCCGACGCCTTTCACCGCCATCAGATCCTTTGCGGAAAACGGGATGCCGTGAATTGCGCCGAGCGGATCGCCTTTCATCACCGCGTCTTCAGCGGCCTTTGCATCCGCGAGTGCCTCATCCGGCATGAGAAGATAAAACGCATTAAGTGTGGGCTGCGTCGCGTCGGCTTTGGCGAGCGCCCGTTTTGTGAGGTCGACCGGAGATATTTCCCGGGATGCGACGCGCCGGCGCATCTCTATTGCGCTCATGGTATCGAATTCAGCCGACATCCTGTACTTTCTTTGAAAGGATATCCGGGCACCCTGAAGCCGCCCGGATATCGCCGTATGTAAATCGCTCTTAGAGTGTCAGTTGACGATGGCGAACGCACGCACGGGCGAGCCCGAACCGCCCTTGAATTTGAGCGGCACACCGAAGAACTGGAATTCGCCCTTTCCAAGCAACTCCTCGAGATTGACCAGCCATTCCCAATGGCTGATGCCGAGATCGCGGCACAGACGGTGTTGCGCGAAGATATTGTCGGTCGGCTTGTCGGTCGAAGGTCCTTCGACGCCATGCATCTTCGACTTACGCGCGTGGAGCCACTTGGTGGCTTCAACCGTCAGCAGGGGATTCTTCCAGACAGAATCCAGGCTCGGATAATTGCGTTTATGAAAGCCCGTGCAGAGCAGCACGATATGACCATCCACTTTCACGCCGGCCTTTTTCTCGGCAGCTTCCATGTCTGCCTCGGTGATGTCGCCGAGATCGGGAACGTGCTGGAGGTCGAAGCACACAGCCTTGCCCATGAACATTTCGAGCGGCATTTCATCGATCGGCGCGCCCTTTGGATTGACGTGCTTGTATGCATCGACATGTGTGCCGACGTGGTCGAGCATGGCAATGAAATTGGTCTGGAAGGTCATCGGATCGCCGGGCACGCCGAGGTTCGCGGCCTTGGTGCTTTCATGGCTCATGTGAACCGCCATCACGGGACGCTGAAACAGCTTGTGCGCCGGCATGTTGTCTTCGATGGTAACGCTGAGATCAATGACACGTTGAGCCATGGGTACTCCTTAAGGCTTTGGGGTTGACGTGGTCTTCTTCTTGCCGAGAAATGCTTCCATCACCTCGGGATCGCGTGCGAGTTCTGAGCTTGGACCTTCGCGGGTGATGCGTCCGTTTGATACGACGTACCCATAATCGGCGACGGCCAGGGCGTAGGATGCAAGTTGCTCCACGAGCAAAATTGTAAGCCCCTCTTTGTTGAGAGTGGTCAGCACTGACATCAGTTGATCGACAATCTTCGGCGCAAGTCCGAGTGACAGTTCGTCGATGATGAGAAGCTCGGGTCGCGCCATCAGTCCACGTGCGATCGCTAGCATCTGCTGTTCGCCCCCGGACATGCTGCCGGCTTGCTGTTGAAGCCGCTCCCTGAGGCGCGGAAAGAGGTCGAGAATCCTGTCCAGGATGATGCGCGACTCTTTCTCTTTCAGGCCGCCATGCAGATACGCCCCGAGGATAAGATTGCCCTCGACGCTCTGATCCGGGAATAGCAGCCGCCCTTCCGGAACCATGACCAAGCCTCTTGCAACCTTGCGGTCGGCAGTGAGGTTCGTCGTGTCTTCACCACGAAAAAACACCTGACCGCCGGAGGGGCGCACAAGACCGCTTGCACCGCGCATCGTTGAGGATTTTCCGGCACCGTTGTTCCCGATGACGGCCACGAATTGTCCCCGGTTCACCTTGAGCGAGACGCCACGCACCGCTGTTGCTGCGCCATAGCGCAATTCAAGATCGCGGATATCGAGAAGGATATCGCTCATGCCTTGGCCTCAGCGGCTGGGGCGTGGGAAAGCGACGTGCCGAAATATGCCTCGATCACACGCGGGTCGTTCTGAACAACCGCCGGTGTGTCGCTGGCAATGACTTGGCCGTAATCGAGCACCGTGACCGTGTCGGCGAGCGCCATGATCAAGTCGACATGGTGCTCGATCAGCAGCACGGAGATGCCGAGCTTGGCGATCTTGCGGATCATGATCTCCAGGTCGTCGATCTCCTGCGTCGTCAGGCCAGCTGCCGGTTCATCCAGCAAAAGAAGGCGAGGCTTCGCCGACAGCGCACGCGCGATCTCAAGACGGCGCTGCAAGCCAAAAGGGAGATACTTTGCTGCGTTGTTTGCCTGGGGCAGCAAGCCGACAAAATCGAGCATACCGATTGCCGTCTCGCGGCATTCGCGTTCCTCGCGTCGCATGCGGGGTGTACGCAACAGCGCGCCAAAGAGGCCGTAAGACAGTCGCTGATCGTAGCCGACCCTCACATTGTCCAGCACGCTCAGATCGCCGAACAGTTCCGTATTCTGGAATGTTCGCGCGAGTCCGATCCGCGCGATCTGGCGCGATGGCAGACCCGTCAAATTGATACCGTCGAGTTCGAATCGACCCTCGTTCGGACGGTAGAAGCCGGAAATCGTGTTGACGAATGTGGACTTGCCGGCGCCGTTCGGGCCGATCAAGGCGTGCACCTCACTGCCTTTGACGCGCAGCGAAGCATGAGACAGCGCGGTGAGGCCGCCAAAGCGCACCGTCAGATCGCTGGCGACCAGTTCGGCAGGTAATTCGCGTGACTCGTGACGCAGGCTATCTTCGGCGGCGATGCCCTCGGACGCGCTCGGTACTGGATCCGCCGGACGAAAACGATCGAAAACCACTTGCAGTGATCCGAGAATGCCTCTTGGCAAGACAAACATGACGATAAGCAGCAACGCACCGTATGCAAACCGCTGCCAAATTGCGAATTGCTGCAAATATTCCGGCAGGTAGGTGAGAATGAAAGCGCCGATGACCGCGCCGAAAGTGGAGCCGGCGCCGCCGAGAATAACCATCAGCAGGAAGCGGACGCTGTCGGAAAACGTGAAGATGTCGGGCGAGATATAGGAGTTGAGGAAGGCGTAAAACGTGCCTGCGACACCTGCGGTGACCGAAGCAACGACAAAGGCCAGTGTGCGAATGCCAGTGGGATTGATGCCGAGTGCGCGAGAAGCGGTTTCGCTCTGGGCGACGGCCAGCATGGCCCGCCCGTAACGCGATAGGCGCAAATGATGGATGAGAAGCGTGAAAACGAACAGCGTGCCGGCCAATATGCCGTAGAATGCAAAGCCGGATAATTTAATGCCGAACACGTTTGGGCGCGGGATGGAGGTCAACCCCGTGGTGCCCCCCGTCAGCGATTGCCATTCAATCGCGACGTTTTCGACGATGATGCCGAACGCGATCGTGACCACGGCCAGGTAGACGCCGCGCACCCGAACCGACGGGTAAGCCAGCAGAGCGCCGAAAAGACCCGAAACAATCGCGGCGCTGATAGAGCAGGCGACGATATCGAAATGCAGCCGCATCGAAAGAATTGCGCCGGTGTAGGCACCGAGTGCAAACAGCCCGGCCTGTCCCAGCGAGACAAGTCCTGTCAGGCCAACCAGCACGTTCAGACCGACGGCGATCACGCCGTAGATCAAAAACAGCATGAACAGCCGCAATTCGTATTCATTGCCCGCTTTCAGGGGGACGATGACGAGAATGGCGGCGAAGATGAGAAAGCCGAGCGTGTTGAGGTATCTCATACCTTGAGAACCTCGCGCTTGCCGAACAAGCCTTGCGGAAACACCAAGAGCACGAGGATCATGACGCTAAAGCCTATGATTTCCCGCGCGGCTGTGGAGATGTAGCCTTCGACGAATTTTTCCATGACGCCGAACGCAAGCCCTGCAATTACGACGCCCGGAGCACTCGTAATGCCTCCAATGATCGCAACGGCGAAACCTTTTAAGCCGATGATCGCTCCCATGTTGGCCGATACCTGAATGACCGGTGCGACGAGCACGCCGGCGGCAGCGCCGAGCAAGGAGGCGAGTCCGAATGAAAAAGCGATAATCCGATTGACATTGATGCCCATCAAAGCGGCTGCACGCTTGTCATGAGCGACCGCCTGCATGGCGCGCCCGATCAGCGTATGCCGCTGCATCAGCCTCAAGCCGATCATGACAAGAACGGCAACGATCGGGATGACAAGCTCTTGGGGGTAGACGCCGGCGCCAAAAATGTGAACGGGGCTTTTTACGCCGGGCGAGGCGAGGGGCCGGGAGAATCCGCCGAAGCGCAAAGTGGCGAGGGCCTCGATCATCACGCCCACAGCAATGGTGGTCAGCATCCAGCCGACCGATGTCGGAGTTCCGGCAAACGGCCGCACGGCAAAGCGTTCAAGCAAAACGCCGAAGATGCCGCCGGCAATAATACCGAGAACGCATGCGAGAGGTAGCGGCAGCCCTGCATCGACACCCATTACGGCCAAAACCGCCCCAAGCATCAGGGTGTCGCCGTGCGCAAAATTCACAGCCTTGGCGGACGACCACATGATGTGAAAGCCGAGCGCCACCAGCGCATAAATACCGCCGATGGCAAGACCCGATAAAATATATTGGATAGTGGTCGACACGATCTGCCTGCGTTCGGTGGTTTACATACGCGATCTGATGCATCGCGAGATTGCGTGATCGTTCACGACAACGATGGTGCGACGACATGCCACCAGCGCTCTGCTTTTGCTTTTCCGCGGTTCAGGCGTTGCGGGTTTTCAATGAAGCCCGCAACGCCTGTCGTGTGCCGTCAGTTGGTTTTGGCGTAGGCCGTTTGTTCGATCGGAAGCAGCTTTCCATCGACCCATACAGTCAGCTTGTAGTATTTGGGCAGGATGGCATCCTGGCGTTCGGGATCCGACATATCGAACGCGGGCTTATAATCCGCGACGAGACCATCATAGTTGACGGTATAAAGAGCCTGACGGACCTTCTCCCAATCGTATGAGCCCGCTTTCTCTATCGCCTTGGCGATGATGTAGACGGCATCATAGGCATTGGCGACACCCGAACCCATCTTGATCTCCTTGGGATCGGTCAGTGCGTATTTCGCCTTTACCTTGTCCCACAAAGCCTGCTTCTTCGGGTCCATCGCGCCCATGAACGTGTAAGTCTGGATCACCTCGACACCGTTCGCGAGCGGGCCTGCGAGTTCACCGAGATTTCCCGCGATGCCCCATGCGCCGATGATCGTCGGCTTCCAGCTTGCTTTGTCCATCGAGCGGAGAATCTGATTGCCCTCTCGGTCTAGCGCCCAGAACAAAACGACATCGGCGCCAGCGTCGCGCGCGCGAATAACCTGCGGCGACATATCCTGGTCGTTCCAGTTGAAAGTCTCGGCGGCGACAAGCTCCTTGCCTGCCTTCGCCATCGCATCCTTCACATCCGGAAGTGCGCCGTTACCCCATCCCGTGTTCTCGTAGAAGAAGGCGATCTTTCCGGTCTTGGATGATTTCAGCGCCTGTTCGACAAGAAAGCGGGCGACCCATTTATCCTTGGCCGAGACGCGGAACATGAAGTTCGGGCTGTGCCCGTTCTCCACCGCTTTGGTGTTGGCGGCGAGCACGCCAACATACGGAATACCGATCTCGTTTACAGGCTCCGCCTGGGCGACAGCGACAGTTGAATGATAGCCGCCAAGAATGGCGATGCACTTGTCGGCAAGTGCGATACGGCGCGTATTATCAACGCCGCGAGGCGGCGCGCCGGCATCGTCGTATTGAACGAAGCTCAATTGTTTGCCGAGAACACCGCCTTTGGCATTGATCTCGTCGATGGCGGTCTCGGCGCCCATCTTGATGGACTGGCCGCCGAAAGCTGCCGGTCCGGTCGTTGCGGCGGAATTGCCGATGCAAGGCATTTGATCTGCGAGGGCGGCTGTCGAAAACAATCCAGCAAAGGCTGCTGCAGCAACTCCTGTACGAAACGTCAGCTGCGAAATCATGGAATATCTCCCGCTTTCTCGGTGATGGAAGAAGTGTTCTCATCTTCTGAAGCCGAGCTAACGAGAAAGAAATTGTAAGAGCAAAGATCAAATTCCGATGGTCGGTATAGGAAAATCCTATCAAATAGTGTATGCTCTCGATTGAAGCAGTTTATTTTTTTATAAACTATTGATTTTTAAACATTAAATATTCTGATAGGCAATAGGTTTCCGCAAATGCACGGTTTAATTGCAAGTCAATGACGTGATTCGTTGAGGTAAATTGCGCATGGATCTCCGCCAGCTCAAATATTTTGTGCAAATCGCCGAGAGCGGGAACTTCTCACGCGCCGCAGAAGTGTTGAGGATTGCGCAGCCCTCTCTCAGCCAGCAAATCAAGCAATTGGAGGAGGAACTTGGCGTTAAGCTGCTGGTCAGGCATGCAAGGGGTGTGACGACGACCGATCATGGTCAGCAATTGTACGATCATGCTCGCCGAATTCTGGAAGAGGTGGATCACGCCAAGGACAATGTGCGATCCCAGACGCTTGCGCCTTCCGGCCGTATCTCGGTCGGGCTTCCGACCTCGGCCTGCCGTGGCCTTTCGCTTCCTCTGTTTGAGGTGATGGCCAAACGTCTCCCGAATGTCACGTTGCATCTTGTCGAAGCCATGACCGGTTATCTGGACGAGTTGATCCAGGCCGGCAGGCTTGATGTCGCGCTGCTCTACGATCACAAGGCCTTTGAACATGTCGCGTGGACGGAGATGATGACCGAAGATCTGATGATGTTCGTTGCCAAGGACAGTCCCATGTCCAAACGGAAATCAATCTCTTTCAAAAAGCTGTTTGATCACGATCACATCGCGCTGCCGGGGCGCCCGAACGTTTTGCGTGTGGTGATCGAACAACTCGCGGCCCGCCATGACATCACTTTGAACGTCAAGGACTGCGACAGCCTTCCTGCAATCGCCAAGCTTGTGTGTAATTCGAACTACATAGCGGTCATGCCGCACTTCGCCTTCATGGATGAAATCCAGCGCGATGAAATGGTTGCAATACCGATTGTCGACCCCATTCCGTCGTGGACGCTTGCTGTTGTGGTTTCTCAGCGAACGCTGAATGCACGTGCCAGCGAGGCTGTCGCCAGAGAGATGGCGGATCTCATCGCGGAAATGGTCGAGCGGGGAGCGTGGCGGGCTAAATTGCGCGACGAAAGAGTCAATCTGATGCCTTGAGTATAATGCGCATTCAAAAAATCGTGCCCAGGAGAGGTTACTCCCGAGCACGATCTTTGATTACTTGGGAAGGGACATAACGCATTCTGAATGCCAACGTTTCGCCAATGAAAAGACCGTGACGAATGCTGATAAAGGCGATCCGATGTTGGTTAGTACTTGATTCATCACGATCGATATAGCCGATAGGTTTGCTCATAACGGTTCGGTTGCAGGTTCGAGTCCTGTCGGGCCCTGCCGGGCCCACCAATATCAGTCGGTAAATTCGCGAGTTACTGCAATTACTTCAGTAGCGCGGCGGTTTGCTTGGCGAACTGCTTGTTGAAATCCAGTTCGAGGCTCGCTGCATAAGATTCAAGTTCGCCGGGTTTGACAAATGGATTGGGCGTCCCCTCCTTCATCGCCGCGCGCTTCTCCTGCATTCCGTAAACTTCTGGATGCGGCCCGAGCAACACATCTGGCTTCATTGTTCTGGCCTTGGCATATGTCGATCGATAATCCTCAACAATGCCGGGGTATGTGGGGTGTCCAACCAGCTTGTTGAGCGCGACCGTACCGCTACAAAAGAACAGGACGTCGCGGTTCTGATTGCCGTCCCTGGCGGTCATTTCCCAACTGGTGCAGCCCGGTGAATGGCCGGGCGTGGCGTGCGCTACCAGCGTTGTATCGCCGAGCGTGACTTTGTCGCCTTCCTTTACGGTGCGGTCGACCTTCACCGCCGGAAAGGCGAGATCCGTATTCCTCTCGTCGCCCGGGTAGTATCCACCTTCAAGCAAAGGCTTATCGCGTTCACCGCCGATAAGTATGGCCCCGGTTTCATTCTTGATCTCGGCAAAACCACCGGTGTGATCGAAATGAGCGTGTGTATTCAGGATGTATTTGATGTCGCCGAGTTTAAATCCGAGTTTCGCAATATTCTCCTTGATCATGCCGGTTGACTGGGGGAGGGCTGTGTCCATCAGGATGAGACCCTGCGATGTCTTGATGATGTAGACCGCGATTCCATCCGTTCCGACGTAGTATATATTGCCGATAAGATGAAACGGCTCGAATGGCGCGGTCCACTTTTTTGTCACCTGCGCAAGAAAATCCTTCACAGTCTGTGCTTGCGACACGTCAGTAATCAGAAACCAAACGCTCAGCGCAGCGAAAAATTTCTTCATGGCAGCCTCCCGTATTTCTTTTTAAATCTTGCTTGAATTGAAGCTCGATTTGAAGTTCGACTCAAGGGGTGTGTCGAGCGCTATGGTCACAGACGCGCGAGCAAGTCCTTTCTGTTAAAGCGAGAGACCGCCACGAAATCGTGGTCCACGAGATTCAAGAATCGTGAACCAATCAACCTGAAGGTGAATGCGAATGACCTCTTCAAATACACAGGCTAAAAAGGGCGGGGTCTCTTTTCAATCGCGATCAATGTTGATTGGAGGAAAGTGGCTGGCGGCAACGTCAGGAGAGACGATCACTGTGGAAAATCCAGCGCGGCGCCTGTCGATTGGGGAAGTGCCGCGAGGACGGGCCGACGATGTGGACAAGGCTGTGCGGGCGGCCGAAGCCGCTTTTCCCGCATGGTCAGCGGTTCCGGCACGCGACCGCGGACGATTGGTGTCACAAGTGGCTGAAGCGCTTGAGATGCAAGTGGAAGAACTCGCGCGCACGATTGCACTGGAGACGGGCAACGCCATCCGCACACAAGCGCGGGGAGAAGCGCGATGGGTTGCGGATATCTTTCGCTACTTCGGCGGACTTGCGAGCGAGCTCAAGGGACTGACAATACCCCTTGGCGATGGCGTATTGAGCTATACTCGCCGTGAGCCCATCGGAGTTGTCGGAGCTATCGTTCCCTGGAACGCACCGGCTCAGCTCGCTTCGCTGAAAATCGCTCCTGCGATTTGTGCGGGCAATACGATCGTGCTAAAAGCAGCCGAGGACGCTCCTCTGGCCGTGTTGCTGATCGCCGAAATCTGTCAGCAGTTCTTGCCACCCGGCGTCGTCAATGTCGTGACAGGCTATGGTGATGAGTGTGGTGCCCCGCTTGCCGCTCATCGGCTGGTGCGTAAGGTCAGCTTTACCGGTTCAACCGGCGTCGGCCGTGCCATTATGCGTGCGGCCGCCGATCGCTTGGCGCCGGTTTCGCTGGAGCTCGGCGGCAAAAGCCCATCCATACTTTATAAAGACGCGAACGAAGATTGGGTTGTAGACGGCATCATCGCCTCAATGCGCTTCACCCGTCAAAGCCAATCCTGCACCGCAGGATCGCGGCTCTTTCTTCATGCCGACATTTTCGATTCGTTCCTCGAGAAATTGGTCGCGCGCACATCCGCGCTTAAGATCGGCGATCCTCTGGATGAAGAAAGCGATATTGGTGCCGTTATTAACGAGCGCCAGTTCAAGAAAATTTGCGGCTATGTCGAGGAAGGCCTCAATCGGGCGGAGAGCAGGCTGGTGATGGGCGGCTTGCCGCCGCGCGATGGACCGCTGGCGCAGGGATATTTCGCCGTGCCCACGATCTTCGCCGATACATCGAACGAATGGCGCCTGGCGCGCGAGGAAATTTTCGGACCGGTACTGGTCGCCATTCCGTGGAGGGATGAAGCCGAGGTGATCCGTATGGCCAACGACAGCCACTATGGTCTTGCAGCTTACGTTTGGACGCGTGACATCGGTCGTGCGCTACGAACCGCGCATGCTATCGAAGCGGGATGGGTGCAGGTCAATCAGGGAGGCGGTCAAATGCTCGGTCAATCCTATGGCGGCGTCAAGGAAAGTGGAATCGGACGTGAAATGTCGCTTGAAGGCATGCTCGACAGCTTCACCGAGACAAAAAGCGTTAACGTGAATCTTGCGATTCCAGCGCCTCCTGTGTGAAAAACTATTCGGCTCATCAATGCATGGTTGCCGATATCCAAGAATATAAAGACATGCAGGAACGGGCGTTACTTCTAAAACGCCATCCGGCGATCAAGCGATGGGTGCCCCGTAGCTTTGACAAGGGCGCTTGGTATTACGGTCATAAGAAACCAAATTCGTGTAAATTCAAACAAGCCATTTTATGGCTCTCGAACTTTGCGCCTTGGAAGGCTCAAAAGCTTCCCGCAACAGTCAACCGCACCGCCAAAGGCTCAACAGGATGAAGAACGCTGTCCATCACGCCGTTGGCGCAAACGGCCGGGGGCGCGGCGTTGTTTTTGCATTGTGTAAATAACGCGTCGGTTTTGAGCAACGAGCCGTAGGCGTATGTGATCTGGTCCGATCTGCTATTGGTGAGATTGAAGCCGTCGAGTTGGATGCGCCAGCCATTGTCAAATCGATATCCAATCTGGCCATTCAGCAGACCCGTGGCTGGCGACATGAATGAGCCGTCTTCGGTGAGCGGGCGCGGCCCGAAATAGCGATAGCGCAATCCGGAAAACCAGCCGGTCTTTTCGCCGAGCCTGAACCCCGCAGACGCTATCATGTTCGGCGCGCCGGGAATGAAGTTACCGGGCGCGTTGCCGATCTGCGCTTGCGGAAAGCCCGTAAGCGAGTGGTAAAGCGCGGCCTGATCGGCATCGTATCCCTTGAAACGCGCATGCGTCATCGCAAGATCGCCGTCAATGCTGAGCCACGACGCCGGGCGGTAGTTGTTGGTCCATTCCAGACCATAGCGGCGGCTGGGCCGGCTTGCTTCGGTATCGCCTGCGTCGCCGGAAAAGACGATTTCGGAATTTGAATCCAGCACGAACAGGCTCAACGTACTCTCTAAGCCCGGAACGGCTTTGGTGCGGACCCCCACTTCGGCGCCTTTGGTCTTGACCAGGAATGGAGAGGGATCGAGCGGCGAACCGTCGGTCGGAGATTGGGTGATGGTCACGCCGCGCGCGTCGTTGCTGTGAAAGCCTTCGCCCGCATTGATATAAAATTCGGTCTTCGCGAAAGGTCCGAATACGATGCCGGCTTTTGGGCTGCCGATCCCCGCATTGGCTTTTCCGGAATTGGCGGCATCGAAAATGGAATTCACGTTGGTGCCGTAAAAATCGTAGCGGCATCCCACATAGGTCCGCAGCCAGTCCGTCCAGTGCAGCGTGTTCTGGGTGTAGAGCCCGACGCTGCCTTCCTGGACGCGATCGCTGCGAGTGTTGGAAAGAAACTGGCGCAGCACGGTATTGGTCAGCGCGAGGTCGATATCATCATAGCGGCTCTGGAGACCAACCTCTGTTTCCATCGGCAGGCCCGCGAAACTGCCATTGAAAATATGCGAGCCATTTACACCGCCGAGAACACGGTCGTCATGCTGGTGAAATTGATCGCCGTCGATCGATCGGTCAGGAAGTAAGTGAAATTATTCCACAGATTGAGCGAGCTTTTGATGCCATAGAAACTGATCTCGGAAGAACCGGCGTCACCGGTCTGCGCCCATTTGCCTGAAACTGAAAAGCGATCCGAATTGCCGCCGTCGGTGGGATCGAGTTCGCCGTACAAGCCGACCTGACCGGATGAGATCGCGCGCTGCGGAATCTGGTCACTCGAATTCCACTTGTTGGAGTAAGCCATGGCCGTCAATGAGAACCCGTTATCGGCGCCCCCTTGTGTATAGCGCACAACCGCGTTGAGTTTGCGCAGATCGTCCGGATTGGCCCACGGGCCGTTGTAGGTGTTCACCTCGCCCGCGATCAGCAAATTGCCATCGCCGACAGGTTGCGATGTGATGCCGAGCCCGCGGCGATAGCCGAAGCTGCCGACCGTTACGGACGTCATTGATGCGGGCACCGACGCCCCGCGCAGGTTGTCGAGGAGCTTGATGCGCGCCGTCCCGACCGAGGCGAAATCTCCTTCATCGGCAAAATAGGGTCCCTTTTTGACGTCGATGGAGCCGATCAGTTCTGGAATGAGAAAATTGAGATCGGCATAGCCTTGCCCGTGTGCGTGCGTCCGCATGTTCACCGGCATGTCGTCGACGAAAATCGCGAAATCCGTGCCGTGGTCGAGATTGAATCCGCGCAGGAAATACTGGTTGGCTTTGCCGTCGCCGCTGTGTTGTGTGACGATCAGGCCGGGCACGATCTCCAATGCTTCCGCCGGACGGGAGAAAATGCGGGCGTTGACTTCTTGTCCCGTGAAGGTTTGCGCGCTCGCCGCGGTCGCGGAAGCAGAGGGAGCCGAGGGGCCCGATGTCTGGCCGGGTGCGGCCCCTTGCGCCGATCGTCGAGCGGTTTGCGCCGCGTTTCGATGCTTGGGTTTTTGCGATGACGATGAGGCGGGACGCGGCCGGGCAGGGAGCGGACGGTCCGGAGTAACGACGACAGGCGGTAAAGCCTCGGACGCCTGTGCAAATGCGTCGCGAGGAAAGCTCGCGCTCCAGCACATCAATAATGTCGCTGGAACAGACTTCCAATTACAACGCAAAACGCGCGCGTTGCGTAACGCCGTCGAATAAAACACAGTCGGCCCCCGTGACCGCCCGGCAGCGGACCGGAAATCACTATTTCGAACCTGTATGATGAAGTCAATAAAACATCATACTATCGTTTGGCCAAGACTTCTTTGGCCAAGACTGCGTTTGACCAATACTGCGGGATAAAAGGAGCCATGTATGAATCGCGTCACCATTACGCTCGATGACGACCTGCTGGGCGAGATCGACGCGCTCGTGACCGAGCGTGGCTATCAAAATCGTTCCGAAGTTATCCGCGATCTGGCGCGCGCGGGATTAGCTCAAAAGCGCGAGGAGGATGGCGCCAGCAAGCAATGCGTCGGGGCGCTTGTTTATGTTTACGACCATGCGGCGAGAAACTTGTCGCATCGTCTGGTGGAAAGCGCGCATGCGCATCACGATATCGCGGTAGCCACCATGCATGTGCATCTGGACGATGCGTCGTGTCTTGAAGTGACCGCGCTGAAGGGCAGCCGCGACGATATTCAGCATTTCGCCGATCATGTGATCGCCGAACGCGGCGTGCGCTATGGGCGTGTCATTATGATTCCGGCGCAAACCGACGGCGTGCCTGGCAAAATCGCCCATCACCACCATCACCGCTAGATCGCCGGCAAATGCGGATCGTGACGCCACGCAGCTTGCCGCGCTTGTTGTGCAGCGCGATCTCCAGCGAAAGTACGACATCATTGTCGAATGATGCTGCTTTATGAACCCGTGCTTGGGGCAGATTAAATATTAGGCAAGAGCTTAATATGAAGTCACGTGCGGGGCTGAAATTAAAAAATGAACCTCTCCTCTGTTGTTCACATTAAAAATTCGAAAGCCGCATGAGGGCGTTAAGCCGGTTCGATCCGATGGCACACTTCTTGCGAATTAATTAATCAGGACGGCCAGTGCCGTCTCGTAGCGTCAATCACTTGCGTCAGGGAGACGACATCGCATGTCTGTTCATTCCGTTTCAGCCGAGGGCGCTGGTATCAGCCGCCGCAAATGGCTTGCCGCTTCAGCGGCGCTTTTTCTCAGTCTCGGGGCGCTCGGTACGGCGAAAGCCGCCGACGACACTATTAAGGTCGGCGTATTGCACTCGCTGTCCGGCACCATGGCGATCAGCGAAACCACGCTGAAGGACACGGTTCTGTTTCTGATCGATGAGCAGAACAAAAAGGGCGGCGTGCTCGGCAAGAAGCTTGAGGCCGTCGTCGTCGATCCGGCGTCGAACTGGCCGCTGTTCGCCGAGAAGGCGCGCGAACTGATCACCAAGGACAAGGTGGCGGTGGTGTTCGGCTGCTGGACTTCGGTGTCGCGCAAGTCCGTGCTGCCGGTGTTCAAGGAACTGAACTCGATCCTGTTCTATCCGGTGCAATACGAAGGCGAGGAAAGCGAGCGCAATGTGTTTTACACTGGCGCGGCTCCGAACCAGCAGGCGATCCCGGCGGTGGACTATCTGATGAGCAAGGATGGCGGCTCGGTGAAGCGCTGGGTGCTCGCGGGCACGGACTACGTTTATCCGCGCACCACCAACAAGATTCTTGAAGCCTATCTGAAATCGAAGGGCGTCAAGGCCGAAGACATCATGATCAACTATACGCCGTTCGGCCACTCGGACTGGCAGACCATCGTGTCGGACATCAAGAAGTTCGGCTCGGCCGGCAAGAAAACGGCGGTGGTCTCGACCATCAACGGCGACGCCAACGTGCCGTTCTACAAGGAACTCGGCAACCAGGGCATCAAGGCCACCGACATTCCTGTGGTGGCGTTCTCGGTGGGTGAGGAAGAACTCGCCGGCATCGACACCAAGCCGCTGGTCGGCCATCTCGCCGCCTGGAATTACTTCGAGTCGATCAAGACCCCCGCCAACACCAAGTTCATCGCGGATTGGCAGGCCTACACCAAAAATCCGAAGCGCACGACCAACGACCCGATGGAAGCGACTTACATCGGCTTCAACATGTGGGTGAAGGCGGTCGAGAAGGCCAAGTCCATCGACCCGGACAAGGTGATCGACGCGCTGCCTGGCACCGAGGCGCCGAACCTGACCGGCGGCGTCTCGACGCTGCTGCCGAACCATCACATCACCAAGCCGGTGTTCATCGGCGAGATCAAGCCGGACGGTCAGTTCGACGTGGTGTGGAAGACGCCAGGCCTTGTCCCAGGCGATGCATGGTCGAAGGAGCTTGAAGGCTCGAAGGACCTGGTCGGTGACTGGGTCGGCAAGAAGTGCGGCAACTTCAACACCAAGACCAACAAGTGCGGCGGCCAGGGCTCCTGATCCGCAACGCTTGAGTTGACCTACGGAAGGCGGCGGCAGTCGCCGCCTTCCTTTGAAAGGCCGGGGTGTCACGTGTTGCTGAATGTTCTTGCTCGTGGTCGTGCTGCCGTTCTTGCGTTGATTGTCGCGTTGGGCTGTACGCTGCCTGCGATGGCCGGTCCGTTCGAGGACGCGGTGGCGAAGTTCGCCAATGATTCATTCTCCGACACTCAGGAAGCGGTGGCTGCGATTTCAACCAGCGGCAATCCGCAGGCCTATGCCATTGTCAGCGCGCTTCAGGACGGCCGGCTATTGGTCGATCCGGGAAGCAAAACCGTTTTCATCAAAACCCCCGACGGCAAGATTCTTGACGCTGCCACAGGCGCACCTGTCGCCGCTCTGCCGGCGAACGCCGACCCGGTGCGCCTCAACAATCGTCTGCGCGGCGTTGTGTCCGCCGCGCTTGGCGGATTAACGCTGCTCTCGCCGGATCCGGCGGCACGGATTGCGGCTGCGCAATCAGTTTTCAAGTCGCCGGATGAAGCATTCCTGCCGGTGATCGAAAAGGCTTTGACCACGGAGAAAAGCAACGCTGTAAAAAATGCGTTTCTTCAGGCCAAGGCGGCGATCGTTCTGCAAAAAGCCGACGCGAGCGAAGCCGACAAAATCGATGCTATTGCCGCAATGCGTATGCGAGGCGATCAGGACGCGCTCGCGATGTTGACGGGACTTGGTTCGGATCAGCCGCCCGCCATCACACGCGCGGCAACAGCGGCGATCACATCGATCAATAATAATCTGGCCTTGTGGAGCGTCGCGCAAAACGCATGGTACGGCCTCTCGCTCGGCTCGGTGCTGCTGCTTGCCGCCATTGGTCTTGCCATCACCTTCGGCGTCATGGGCGTTATCAACATGGCGCATGGCGAGATGGTGATGATCGGCGCCTACGTGACTTTCATCGTGCAGGAAGTGATCCGCACCTCATATCCGGCCCTGTTCGACTATTCGCTGCTGATGGCGGTGCCACTGGCGTTCCTGGTCGCGGGCGTGATCGGAGTCATCATCGAGCGAACAATTATCCGCTTTCTTTACGGCCGTCCGCTTGAAACATTGCTCGCCACCTGGGGCCTGTCGTTGGTTTTGCAGCAGGCGGTGCGCACCATTTTCGGTCCGACAAATCGCGAGGTCGGCAATCCCTCATGGATGAGCGGCGCATTTGACATCGGGCAGCTGACGATCACCTACAATCGCCTCTGGATCGTGGTCTTTACCATCGCCGTGTTCTTCATCCTGCAGGCCATGCTGCGCTTTACCAGCCTTGGCCTTGAGATGCGTGCGGTCACGCAGAACCGTCGCATGGCTGCCTCGATGGGCATCGCCACCTCGCGCGTCGATGCGCTGACCTTCGGCCTCGGCTCGGGCATCGCCGGCATCGCGGGTGTGGCGCTATCGCAGATCGACAACGTCTCGCCGAACCTCGGCCAGAGTTACATCATCGATAGTTTCATGGTGGTGGTGTTCGGCGGCGTCGGCAATTTGTGGGGCACTCTGGTCGGCGCGCTGACGCTCGGTATGGCCAATAAATTTCTTGAACCAATTGCTGGCGCGGTGCTCGCCAAGATCGCCATTCTGGTTCTCATCATCCTGTTCATCCAGAAACGCCCGCGCGGACTGTTCGCGCTCAAGGGCCGCTCGGTGGAAGCATGATGCCTCATATCCTGACACGCTCGCTCGACAAAAGCGCGACAACCTTTCTGGCGATTGTCGCCGCGATCGGCGTCGCGGTGCCTCTGCTCAATCTGGCGCTTCCGGAGTCTTCGCCGTTTCAGGTGCCGACCTATCTGATGGCGCTGTTTGGCAAATATCTTTGTTACGCCATTCTCGCGCTGTCGATCGATCTGATTTGGGGCTATTGCGGCATTCTCTCGCTCGGGCATGGCGCGTTCTTCGCGCTCGGCGGCTACGCCATGGGCATGTATCTGATGCGCCAGATCGGCTCGCGCGGCGTTTATGGAAATCCCGTGTTGCCGGATTTCATGGTGTTCCTGAACTATACCAAGCTGCCGTGGTACTGGCACGGCTTTGACATGTTCTGGTTTGCGGCGTTGATGGTGCTGTTCGTGCCGGGGCTGTTGGCATTCTGCTTCGGCTGGCTCGCGTTCCGTTCGCGCGTCACCGGCGTGTATCTGTCGATCATCACCCAAGCGATGACCTACGCATTGTTGCTCGCCTTCTTCCGCAACGATTTCGGGTTCGGCGGCAATAACGGCTTGACCGACTTCAAGGACATACTTGGCTTCAACGTGCAGGCGCAAGGCACTCGAGCTGTGCTGTTCGTATTGTCTTGCGCTGCGCTGGCGCTGGCGTTCCTGATTTGCCGCGCCGTCGTCACCTCGAAGCTCGGTAAGGTTCTGATCGCGATCCGCGACGCGGAATCGCGCACGCGCTTTCTCGGCTACCGCGTTGAATCCTACAAATTGTTCGTGTTCACGTTGTCCGCCTGCATGGCCGGTGTCGCCGGCGCGCTCTATGTGCCGCAGGTCGGCATTATCAATCCGGGCGAATTCGCGCCGGGTAATTCGATCGAAGCCGTGATCTGGGTTGCGGTTGGAGGACGCGGCACGCTGATCGGTGCGGCTCTTGGCGCGTTGCTGGTGAATTACGCCAAGACCACGTTCACGTCCGGCCCCTTGGCGCCGTACTGGCTGTTCATGCTCGGTGCGCTTTTCATTCTGGTGACGCTGCTATTGCCAAAGGGAATCGTCGGCACCATCCGGGATTGGTACGCGGGGCGTCGCGATCAACTTGCGGCCGACAAGGCCAGCGCAGCGGCTGAGGACGGCGCAACCGAAACACGGATGGCGGAGTAGGACCATGAGCATCACCGATATGAGCATGGTCGAAACCCGCATTACCCCCGCGCTGCTCTATCTCGACGGCGTGCATGTGTCGTTCGATGGGTTCCATGCGATCAACAATCTGTCGCTGACAATTCAGCCTGGAGAGATGCGCGCGATCATCGGTCCAAACGGTGCGGGCAAAACAACGATGATGGATATCATCACCGGCAAGACCAAGCCGGATGAGGGCGACGTGCTGTTCGACAATGGCACGATTGATTTAACGCGTCTTGACGAGACGAAAATTGCCGAACTCGGCATTGGACGCAAGTTTCAAAAGCCGACGGTGTTCGACAGCCAGACCATCGAGGACAATCTGCGTCTCGCGCTCAAGGCCGATCACCGCGTTCGCGGCACGCTATTCTGGCGCGAAACGGCCGAGGAAAAAGAGCGGATCGACCGCGTACTGGAGACCATCCGGCTCACCGCCTCGCGCAACCGCCTCGCCGGAAACCTCTCGCATGGCCAGAAACAGTGGCTCGAGATTGGCATGCTGCTGGCGCAGGACCCGAAGCTGCTGTTGGTCGACGAACCGGTGGCGGGCATGACCGATGTGGAAACGCATCAGACTGCTGAGTTGCTGAAGGAGATCAACAAGGAAAAGTCCGTCGTCGTGGTGGAGCACGATATGACGTTCGTGCGCGAGCTTGGCGTCCGGGTCACTTGTCTGCATGAAGGGTCAGTGTTGGCGGAAGGTTCTCTCGACCAGGTGTCGGCGAACGAACGTGTCATTGAAGTGTATCTGGGGCGGTAATTATGCTCGATGTAAAAGACATCACTCTCTATTACGGCGCGGCGCAGGCGCTGCGCGGTGTCTCGCTGGTCGCTGAACCGGGCAAGGTGACGTGCGTGCTCGGCCGCAACGGTGTTGGCAAGACGAGTCTTTTGCGCGCGATGGCAGGCCAGCAATCGATCGCCAGCGGCTCGATTACCTTCGATGGCACGGATATTTCGACGCTGCGGCCGTATGAGCGCGCACGAAAGGGGCTGTCGCTGGTGCCGCAGGGCCGCGAGATTTTCCCTCTCCTGACAGTGGAGGAAAATCTAAAAACCGGCTACGCACCGCTCAAGCGCGGCGAGCGCAATATCCCCGATGATGTATTCTCGCTGTTTCCTGTGCTGCAATCGATGTTGGGCCGCCGCGGTGGCGATTTGTCCGGCGGCCAGCAACAGCAACTTGCCATCGGCCGCGCGCTGGTGATGCGGCCAAAAGTGCTGCTGCTTGATGAGCCGACCGAAGGCATTCAGCCTTCCATCATCAAGGACATCGGCCGGGCAATTTTATATCTGCGCAATCTAGGGACCATGGCCATCGTGCTGGTCGAACAATATCTCGATTTTGCCTGCGAACTTGGGGACAATTTCGCGGTTATGGATCGCGGCGCGGTGAAGTTCGCCTGTGATCGCAGCAATCTCGACCCTGCCGAGATCAGCCGCCAGATGGCTCTCTGAACTAGCCGCCGGTCTGGCGTAGAAATGCGGTTTGTGATGTGATCGCCCGGGGGATAGATGCAGGATAGCGTCAGGCTTTCATCGTCCGAAGTGTTCGAGGCCAACCGCGCGCGGGGCGCGGTGCGGTTCGATGTGCATTTGCAGGATGGTGTGACCCGGCGGCGGGAGCTTCATGAATCCGGCTCACTCCGTGTGCGCTTTCCATCGCCTGAGCAAAGCGGCCTGTCGGCGGTGTTCGTCAATACGGCGGGCGGCCTCGCCGGCGGCGACCGCTTCGACATCGACATTGCGACGGGTGAGGTTGCGCGCCTGACGGTAACGACGGCGGCGGCCGAGAAGATTTATCGTTCGCACGGGCCGGAGGCGCAGGTCAACATCGCGCTACGCGCCGCTGCCGGATCGCATCTTTCGTGGCTGCCGCAGGAAACCATCCTGTTCGATCAAGCCCGGGTCACGCGCCAAATCGACATCGATCTTGCAGACAGCGCGTCGCTGCTGTTGTGCGAGATCGTGGTGTTCGGCCGTGCGGCGATGGGTGAAACCATCTCGCGCGGCTGTTTCATCGACCGCTGGCGGGTACGGCGTGGCGGCAAGCTGGTTTTTGCCGAAACGGTGCGGCTGGAGGACGACATCGCCGCAAAGCTTGCAAAACGCGCGGTTGCGGGTGGCGGCGCGGCGGTCGGCACAGCCCTGATCGCGCCGGGCGACGAAACCGTTGTTGAGCGTATCCGCGAGGCGGCGAACGCTTTCGGCGGTGAGGTCGGAATCTCAGCGTGGAACGGATTTGCAATGGCCCGCTTCTGTGCACAAGATGCGGCAAAGCTCCGCGCGGACATGATGATCGTGCTAGGACGTGCCAGCGGCATAGGCTTGCCGCGGCTTTGGCTTAGTTAGCGTCGGGCTCGTTTAAGTTGCGTTTCGATCAGGTCTTTCCATGAATCTGTCTCCCCGCGAAAAAGACAAGCTCTTGATCTCGATGGCCGCGATAGTGGCGCGCCGCAGGCTGGAGCGCGGCGTCAAGCTCAACCATCCCGAAGCCGTGGCGATCATTTCGGATTTTATCGTTGAGGGTGCGCGTGACGGACGTACCGTGGCTGAACTCATGAAATCGGGGGCCGAGGTCATCCGGCGCGATCAGGTCATGGATGGCATTCCCGAGATGATCCATGACATTCAGGTCGAGGCGACATTTCCTGACGGCACCAAGCTCGTGACGGTCCATGAACCCATTCGCTGAAATATTCCAGTATTAGAAAGAGCCGGAGACACCGATGGTCAGACTTATTCTTCTCTTGATTGCCCTTGTTGCGCCGACCGTGGCGATGGCTCATCCGGGTCATGTTGAAGCGACCGGGTTTCTTGCTGGAGCCGAGCATCCTTTCACGGGGCTTGATCATGTGGTGGTGATGATCGCTGTCGGTCTGTGGGCGGCGCTCAAGGGCGGACGGGCTTTGTGGATTTGGCCGCTGGCTTTTGTTGTTGTGATGCTGGCGGGCGGCGCGCTCGGCATGGCGCATGTGCCATTGCCTTTCGTCGAGCCTGCGATTCTGGCTTCCGTCGTGGTGCTCGGTTTGATGGTGACGTTCGCGGTCGATCTGCCGGTCTGGCTTGGCGCGGCAATCATCGGCGCATTTGCCCTGTTTCATGGTCATGCTCATGGTTTCGAAGCGCCGGAAAATGTGGGCGGTGTCGAATACATGGCGGGCTTCGCGCTGGCGACAGCGACCTTGCACGGCCTTGGAATCGCGATTGCGCTGTCTTTGAAGTCGGCGCGCATGCAGCCGCTGGTCCGCGTCGCGGGCGCGGCCTGTGTTTTGATCGGCGTCAGCCTTGTCGCGAAGCTGGTGTAGGGCAGCATGATTCCCGGCGAGTTTTTCATCAAAAGCGGCGACATCGAGCTTAACGCCGGACGCAAGACGACAATGCTGACGGTCGCCAATACCGGCGACCGGCCCATTCAGGTCGGCTCGCATTATCATTTTTTTGAAACCAATCCCGCGCTGAAGTTCGACCGCAAGAGAGCGCGAGGCATGCGGCTTAATATTGCGGCTGGCACAGCGGTGCGGTTCGAGCCGGGGCAAACACGCGAGGTGACGCTGGTGGCGCTCGCCGGCAAGAGGGTTATTTACGGCTTTCGCGGCGGCGTCATGGGGAAGTTGTGATCACATCCGATCGGATCAGGCAATGGTGACAATCTCCCGCTCCGTTTACGCGGATATGTTCGGCCCCACCACCGGCGACCGTGTGCGGCTCGCCGACACCGATCTCATCATCGAGGTCGAAAAGGACTTCACAATTTACGGCGAGGAAGTGAAGTTCGGCGGCGGCAAGGTAATCCGTGACGGCATGGGTCAATCGCAGGTGACCAACCGGCAAGGTGCTGCCGACACCGTAATCACCAACGCGCTGATCGTGGATCACTGGGGCGTCGTGAAAGCCGATGTCGCCATCAAGGAAGGTTATATCTCTGCTATCGGCAAGGCAGGCAATCCCGATATTCAACCTGGCGTGACCATCATCATTGGTCCTGGCACCGACATCATCGCGGGCGAAGGCAAAATTCTCACCGCAGGCGGCTTCGACAGTCACATTCATTTTATCTGTCCGCAGCAAATTGAGCATGCGCTGATGTCCGGTGTGACATCGATGCTCGGCGGCGGCACGGGTCCTTCGCATGGGACATTCGCGACGACATGCACGCCGGGGCCTTGGCATATCGCGCGTATGATCCAGTCGTTCGATGCATTTCCGATGAATCTTGGGGTGGCCGGCAAGGGTAATGCCTCCCAGCCGGCTGCGCTGATTGAGATGATCAAGGGCGGCGCGTGCGCGCTTAAGCTGCACGAGGATTGGGGCACGACACCCGCCGCGATCGACAATTGCCTTTCCGTCGCGGACGATCACGATGTTCAGGTCATGATTCACAGCGACACGCTGAACGAGTCCGGTTTCGTCGAAGACACGATCAAGGCGTTTAAGGGCCGTACCATCCACGCCTTTCATACCGAAGGCGCGGGTGGCGGCCACGCACCGGACATTATTAAAGTCGCGGGGCTGAAGAACGTGCTTCCGTCCTCGACCAATCCGACGCGGCCCTTCACGCGCAACACGATCGATGAGCACCTCGACATGCTGATGGTGTGTCACCATCTCGATCCGTCGATTGCGGAAGATCTTGCTTTCGCCGAAAGCCGCATTCGCAAGGAAACCATCGCCGCCGAAGACATTCTTCATGATCTCGGCGCGCTATCGATGATGTCGTCGGATTCGCAGGCGATGGGCCGCCTTGGCGAGGTTATCATCCGCACCTGGCAGACGGCTGACAAGATGAAGAAACAGCGCGGGTCGCTGCCGGAAGATAAGGGCACGGACAATGATAATTTCCGCGTCAAACGCTATATCGCCAAATATACCATCAATCCTGCAATCGCGCATGGCGTCTCGAAACTTCTCGGCTCGGTCGAGAAGGGCAAGCTCGCGGATCTCGTGCTGTGGTCGCCTGCCTTCTTCGGTGTGAAGCCGGATTGCATCGTCAAGGGCGGCTCGATCGTCGCTGCGCCGATGGGCGATCCCAACGCCTCGATCCCGACCCCGCAGCCCGTGCATTATCAGCCGATGTTCGCCGCCTATGGCAAATCGCTTACGGCGTCATCGGTGGTGTTTACGTCCGGCGCGGCGGCTGCCGGGGGACTTGCAAAAAAGCTCGGTATCGCCAAGGCGCTTTATCCGGTGCAGAACACGCGCGGCAAGATTTCCAAAAAGAGCATGATTCACAACGGCGCGACACCCAACATCGAGGTCGACCCGGAAACCTACGAAGTTCGCGCCGATGGCGAGCTACTGACCTGCGCTCCGGCCGAGGTGTTGCCGATGGCGCAGCGTTATTTCCTGTTCTAGTATCCGGCATGTCCTCTACATTGCCACGTGCCACCCGTGTTCACGCTTGTTCCGAGTGGTCGGTTACGCCAGCGGACACGATCGTTCTCGGCTTTGACGATCGGCATCGGCGGCGGATGGCGATGACCGCAACTCACGGTCTGCAATTCCTCCTCGATCTGGAGCAGGCTGCGGCCTTGCGTAGCGGTGATGCGCTGGTGCTCGAGGATGGCCGGTATATCGAAGTTGTTGCTGCGCCCGAGCCGCTGGTTGAAATCCGTGCTGCCGATCCCGGTCAAATAGTTCGCATCGCATGGCATCTCGGAAACCGACATTTGCCAACGCAGATCGTGGGGAAGGCGCTTCGCATCCGCCGCGACCACGTGATCGAGAACATGGTGCGCGGGCTCGGCGCGAAAGTGACTCCCATCGATGCGCCCTTCGATCCCGAGGGCGGCGCCTATGCGGGCGGTGGCCATACACATTCCGATCATTCTCACGGCCACGCCGGGCACAATCATCATTCCCACGACGAACAGCGCGGCCACGATCATGAACATTCCCATGCTCATGACCATCGGCGTTGAGCCGGTGACGCTGGATCCGCATGCCGCGCTTTACCGGCTGATGACATGGCTGTCGCCATCGTTTCCGATCAGCGCATTTTCCTATTCCAGCGGTATCGAATGGGCGGTGGAAGCGGGCGACATCGGTGATGCCCGCACGTTAAAGGATTGGCTCACCGCGATGCTGGCGGACGGTCCGGGATTTTGCGACGGGCTGTTTTTCAAGCATGCCCACCAGTCGGCATTGGCAGGAAACTGGGACGATTTGAACTGCGCGGCGGAACTCGCTTTTGCCTATGTGTCATCGCGCGAGCGTCAACTTGAAACGTCATTGCAGGGCAGGGCGTTCATCGAGATCGCGCGGACCGCGTGGACGTCGGACAATCTGGAACGCGCCCTTAAAAATATTCTTCACCCGATTGTCTATCCTGTCGCGGTTGGCGTTGTCAGCGCATCGCATGGCGTCGCCATGCCGCTTGCGCTGCATGCCTTCCTGCACGCGCTGATTGCCAACTGGATATCGGCCGCAGCGCGGCTGGTGCCACTTGGTCAGACCGACAGTCAACGCGTTCTTGCCGCTCTCGAACCTGCCGTGACCACGACAGGGGAGAGGGTCATGAGAAGTTCGCTGGATGATCTTGGCAGCGCGACATTCCGTTCGGATATCGCAAGCATGCGCCATGAAACCCAGTATACAAGGCTATTCCGGTCCTGACAGGACACGGTAACGGATGAAGGCGGAGATAAAATATGGCACAATTTCACGGTCCGCTTCGCGTCGGCATCGGCGGCCCGGTCGGTTCCGGCAAGACCGCGCTGATGGATTTGCTTTGCAAAAGCATGCGCGAACACTACGACATCGCCGCGATCACCAACGATATCTATACCAAATGGGATGCGGAGTTTTTGGTCCGTGCCGGATCGTTGACGGCCGATCGTATTGCTGGCGTCGAGACCGGTGGCTGTCCGCACACGGCGATACGTGAGGATGCATCCGCGAATCTCGCGGCGATCGCGGATATGCGGGTTAAGTTTCCCGATCTTGACGTGGTTCTGATCGAATCCGGCGGAGACAATCTCGCCGCAACATTTTCGCCCGAACTTGCGGATTTGACTATTTACGTGATCGACGTCGCCGCGGGCGACAAAATTCCGTCAAAAGGCGGCCCTGGCATTACGCGGTCCGATCTGTTGGTCATCAACAAGATTGATCTGGCTCCCTATGTTGGCGCATCGCTTGAGAAGATGGATGCGGATGCGAAACGCATGAGGGGTGAGAGGCCGTTTGTCATGACCAATCTCAAAAAATCGGAAGGTCTCGATATCATCGTGACTTTTATCAAAGCGAAAGGTGGACTTACCTAGAGATTTCCGAACTTTTTATTTTCACCTATCGCTGCTTGAATTGTTGCTGAAAATTTCATTTCGCGGAACCCTACCCCACGATCGTCTTAGACAGTTAAGCCAGCGCCGCGCCAGTCTCCGAAATTTTTATATTAGACGCACGATATCTTTATCGAAGTAATTTTTGATGGCACGTTGATGCCCACAAAAGTGGAAAGCACTTCGGTAGGGAGAAACGCATTGGAATGATCGGCACGTGATATTTGCTCCCATTATCAAATGGGATGTCATGTGCAGGCGTCATTCTGTCAAAGACAGCCGGTTTTGCGGGAGTTGAACTTCCATTGTCGATGAATGGAATAAAAACCCGTGCAATAGCCCGGTAGATTGGGCCATTTTGATCTTGGAGGTTGTGATGGATACTGGCAGCCCGCTTCTTGAGGTTAAAGGCGTCACGCTTCAGTACAAAACGCCCGATCACCTCGTGACCGCGACCTACCGCATCGATTTCAATGTTTTTGAAGGCGACAGGTTTATTCTGTTGGGGCCATCGGGCTGCGGCAAGTCAACATTGCTTAAGGCCGTTGGCGGCTACATGGAGCCAACCGAAGGTGAGATAC
>DASWQB010000257.1:0-11378 GCA_036398335.1 Afipia sp.
ACCCTGAAACGGTCAAATTGACCGGTATCTATCATAACCTTATCCGCTACTGGGCCGAAGTATGAAAACCTTGCGCGTATTGGCTGCCTTTGCAGCCTGCCTTTTCGTCATGAATATCGAAGGCGCTGGTTCGCCGGCGTCCGCGCAGCAGAAAGCGCCTGCCGCCGCTCAGTCAGCGCCCGCCGTTTCGCCGCCTGCGCCGGCCGCGTTGCCGGCTTCGCCAGATACGCTCGGAACCACCGACGGCAGCGGCCGTCTCCTGAAATCGACCGCACCGGTCGTTCATGATCTCTCGCCATGGTCGATGTTCCTGTCCGCCGATATCATCGTGAAGATGGTGATGATCGGCCTGGCTTTCGCCTCGCTGGTAACCTGGACGATCTGTTTTGCAAAAATGCGCGAGCAGCTCACAGCGCAGCGGCGCCTGTCGTCCGCGCTTGCCGCCATTCAGGATTCCCGTTCGCTCGCCGAAGCCCGTCTGGCGCTCGGCTCGCAGCGAAACGTGCTGGCAGCTTTCATTGCCGGTGCCGTCCGCGAGATAAAATTGTCGAACGGCATTTCCAACGAAGCCGGCATCAAGGAGCGCGCGGCTTCGAGTTTCGCCGAGATCACGCGCGAGGAAGCGCGGCGCATGCGCAACGGCATGGGCCTGCTCGCCACCATCGGCGCCACCGCGCCGTTCGTCGGTCTGTTCGGCACGGTGTGGGGCATCATGAACAGCTTTATCGGCATCTCGAAGATGCAGACCACCAATCTCGCCGTGGTCGCTCCCGGTATCGCCGAGGCACTGCTCGCCACCGCGCTCGGTCTTGTGGCCGCGATCCCCGCCGTCATCATCTACAACCACTTTACGCGGGTGACGAAGCGCTATCTGGAGATGGTCAACCAGGCTTCCGGCGCCGCCGGCCGGCTGTTGTCGCGAGACCTCGACCGGGTTCAGGGCGGCGTGTCGCACGCCGCTGAATAAGGAGACGGCAATGGGCGTCACCTTTTCGGATGTCGACGACAATGACGATTTCGGCGAAACCCACGAAATCAACGTCACGCCTTTCATCGACGTTATTCTGGTCCTGCTGATCATTTTCATGGTCGCAGCCCCGCTCTCGACCGTCGATCTTCCCATCGACCTGCCGTCCTCGACCGCGGCCCCGCAGAAGAAGCCCGACAAGCCCACCTATGTGACGATCAAATCCGATCTGGCGGTGGCGATCGGCGAAAATCCTGTCAAGCGCGTCGATCTGGTGCGCACGCTCGATGCGCAGGCCGACGGCGCCAAGGATCGCCGCATTTTCCTGCGCGCCGATCGTGCGGTGCCTTACGGCGACATGATGGATGTGCTCGAAATCCTTCGCCTTGGCGGTTATATGAAGGTTGCGCTGGTCGCGCTCGAAGGTGTGCCGGATCAGGCGCAGCCGACGGCGCTGCCGCCAGCGAAATAAGCGGCAATCCGGCGTGACGGCGATCTCAGACATCTGGAAAAATCCCGCCAAACGGCTTTGGCTTTACGCCGCCATCGGCGCGCTCGCGCTGCATGTGGGCGGGGTCGCGCTTGCCGTCACCAGCTTCTCGGGGGACGACCCCGACGAGGCGCTCGGCGCGGCGGGACTTGAGATCGGACTGGAACTGAGCGCACCCCGCGCGGAGCCGACCGATCTGCCGCCGGGACCGGACACCGAAGCTTCGGCGGCGTCGCCGCCGGTGGTTCAGCAGAAGGAAGTTTTGAAGCAAACCGATCTGCCGCAGGACAAGCCGGTCGAGAGCGAGGATCCTGACCGCGTCGTCTCCGAGAACAACAGCAAGAATCCGACCGAGGACGATCCGAAGGTCGCGGCCAAGCAATCCGTTCAGTCCACCGAGTCGGTGGCGGCGGAAGCGACCGCGATGCCGACCTCCGAGGTCGCGCAGCAATCCGAACATTCGGTGACGCTGGCGCAAGGCACAGGCGACAGCAAGCAGCGCGTGCGTACGACCTGGCAGAAGGAGCTGGTGGCGCATCTCGATCGCCACAAGCGTTATCCGGCGGATCGTTCGCAGGTGAATGCCGAGATCACCGTCAACTTCGTGATCGATCGCACCGGACATATCCTGTCATCGACCATCGTGAAGGGATCGGGCGATCCCTCCTTCGATGCCGCCGCGCTGTCGATGCTGCAACGGTCCGACCCGGTGCCGCAACCACCGCCCGCGCTCGCGGACGAGGGATTGAGCTTCACGCTTCCGGTGGTGTTCCGCGCCAAAAAGTGATGAGGCGGCGTTCTCGTCGGTGAAGTATGTTTTCTGATGTCGTCCCCGCGCGGCGAGGACCCGTTTTGTTTTTTTGCGAAATTTATTCGAACGTGGGCATAGCCCGTAGGTCAGCGACGCCGCAGATAAGATAAAGGCTGGGTCCTCGCCTGCGCGGGGCGACATCGAATAATGCACTCACACGTGCTTCGCCGCGCCGTTTTTGGCCGGCTTGAGCGCGCGCCGCTTCATGGTCGCGGTGGGCTTTGGTTGCGTCTTGGCCCGCGACGACGCTTTGCCTGCGCTGCGCCGAAGCGCGTCTTTCAAATCGCGCGGCACGCCATGCTTCTTGAGCAGATCGGCGAACGCTTCGTCGGCCAATTCCTGCAGGGACGCCATCCGGTCCCGTTCGAGCTGGACGAGAGATTGATATGTTTCATCGTTGAAATCGATGAGCTTACGCATTGCTTTTAACTTTACTGCCGGACGTACGCGGTTTGCGCGCCGGTTTTGCCACGGCGGCCTCGGTTTCGTCGGGAACGATGGATACATTACGTTGCACGATGTCACTCTCGCGCTCAAGTGGTTTGGCAGCCGGCCCGCGCCAGTTGCGGTGTTCCAGTTCGTGGCGGTCTATGCCCATTGGCTTGCAATCCCCATCAGCTCGCCTTTCGCGTGCGCGCCTTGGAGCGGGCGGCCTTCTTGGTCGTGCGCTGCGCTGCGCGGGCAGGACGGCGGGCGCTGCCGGATTCGCCCTTGAGACTCTGGCGTAACGCGTCCATGAGGTTGATGACGTTGTCGGTTTTGCGAGAAGCGGCCGGGGCCTTGATGGTCTCGCCGTTGCGCTTGCGGTCGATGAGGTCGGTCAGCGCGCCCTCATAATGATCCTCAAAGCGGGCAGGGTCGAACGTGCCGGTTTTGGTCTCGACGATGTGCCTTGCGAGATCGAGCATCTCCTTGGTGACCTTGACGTCCTTGATGTCATCGAAATATTCCTGCTCGTCGCGTACCTCATAGGGGTAGCGCAGCAGCGTGCCGATCAGGCCCTTTTCCATCGGCTCGAGTGCGATGATGTGTTCGCGGCTTGTCAGCACGACGCGGCCGAGCGCGACCATGTCCATCGATCGGATCGTCTCGCGGATCACGGCATAGGCATCATGGCCGACCTTGCCGTCCGGCACGATGTAATAGGGACGTATCAGGAAACGGTTGTCGATCCCGCTGCGCGGCACGAATTCGTCGATGTCGATGGTATGGGTGGATTCGAGCGCGATGTTTTCAAGCTCGTCCTTGCTGACCTCGATATAGGTGTCGGTATCGACCTTGTAGCCCTTGACGATGTCCTGCGGCTCGACTTCGTCGCCGGTCTCGGCATCGACCTTGGAATATTTGATCCGGTGTCCGGTGTTCCTGTTGATCTGATTGAAGCTGATCTTTTCGGTCTCGGACGTCGCTGGAAACAAAGCGACGGGACAGGTGACCAGCGACAGACGTAAAAAACCTTTCCAGTTCGCACGCGGTGCCACAGCGATACTCCATACAAGTGACCACGCGACTCAATGAAACGGCGAGCAATTGGTTCCTTGTTCGCAAAGGTGAAAAGCTGCGGCGTTCTGGTTATGTACGCTGTGGCTCTTCGTCGTCGAGCCTCGCGATACGCTCGGCTTCGGCGATGTCATCGGGCGTGTTGATATTGAAGAAGGGGTCGAACCGCGTGGCGGGCCACTCGACCGCCGCGGGAGAATAGCGCGCCATCCATTCGCTGACCCTGCTGATGTGCTCCTGTGTCAGCGCGCGGCGCAGATCGCCGCGCAGCGCGACGCTCCACAGCGCGACGACATGGTGCGAGCGTCCGCCTGATGCCGCGACCGCGATCTTTGCGTTTTGCGCGCGCCGGGCGGCGTGCAGGCGCGTGACAAGATCGCGCGGCAGGAACGGCGTATCGGCGGCGGCGGTCAAAATCCATTGCGCGTCCGGCAGGTTTTCCGCCACAAAATCCATGCCAGTGAGAATGCCGGCGAGGGGACCGGCATAACCCTCGATGCTGTCGGCGATCACCGGCAATCCGAACGCCTGAAAGCGCGCCGGATCACCATTGGCGTTGAGGACGAGGCCGCCGCATTGCGGCCCCAGGCGTGCGATCACGCGGCTCAGGATGCTATGCCCGCCGATCTCGCGCAGCGGCTTGTCGCCGCCGCCGATGCGCCGCGCGAGTCCGCCCGCGAGCAGAATTCCGGGCGTTCTTGCAGCATTGCCGGAAGCATCGTTCACAACGCGGCCCTTTCGCCTGGCGCCCGTTCGCTCATGTGCTTTTTCGCTCGTCGTGGTCCGATGTCGTATTATAAGGTCGCCGGAGGATGCCATGAAAGTGATCGGTTTCGCAGGATGGAGCGGCGCGGGCAAGACGACGTTGCTGTCGCGCGTCATTCCGCGCCTGATCGCGGACGGGCTGCGCGTCTCGGTCATCAAGCACGCCCACCACAATTTCGATGTCGATGTGCCGGGCAAGGATTCGTGGGTGCATCGGCAGGCCGGAGCAACCGAAGTGCTGGTCGGCTCGAGCAACCGCTGGGCGCTGATGCACGAACTGCGCGGCGCAAGCGAGCCGCCGCTGATCGAGTTGCTCGCCAGGATGTCCCGCGTCGATCTGGTCGTGGTCGAGGGCTTCAAGACCGAACCGTTGCGCAAGATCGAGGTGCATCGCCTTGCCAACGCCAAGCCGGTGTTGTATCCCGCCGATCCATGGATCGTGGGCATCGCCACGGACGTGCAGCTTCAGACCGATTTGCCGCGCGCGCATCTCGATGATATCGACATGGTTGCCGCCATGGTGAAGCGCCTTGCGATGGATGCCGAAGATGTGTTCGCCCGGTCGCCAGCGAAGGCCTGAGTCCCGATGTCTGATAGTTTGGCTGCGACCGTGCTCGATCTCACAAGCCTGAAATGCCCGCTGCCGGTGCTGCGTACGCGTAAAGCGCTCAAGTCCCTCGCCATCGGTGAGCGTCTTGAGGTTCACTGCACCGATCCTTTGGCGGCGATCGACATCCCTCATCTGATCCGGCAAACCGGCGACCGGGTCGAGACGATCGCGCATGACGGGCATCGCGTCGTTTTCCTGATCGAGAAAGTGAGCGACGATCTGACGCGGGGCTGACAAGAAAAAATGCTGCACCTGCTCATTTCCGCAAATGCCTGCAAACACGCTACCTTTGGACTATCGACAGCGGTTAAGCCATCTGACTGAATCAATTTTCGCGTCATATGGAATCGCGCTTAAGGTCGCTGAAACGATTGAGCGCGGCGGATGAAATCTGGTTTACTGGTGTTGTCATAGGGAACCTGTGACTCGGGGGAAACCAAAAAAATCACAGACACACGCCCGCTAACGAACGGGTCTTGGGGAGGAAAATACAATGACGGTAGTTGGACAGGCGGGGACCGCGTCCGCGTCGAGTGCGGGCATTTTCGATCGTGAGCGCATTATCGCCAAAGCAGGCTTCAACCGCTGGCTGGTGCCGCCGGCCGCGCTCTGTATCCATCTTTGCATCGGCATGGCCTACGGCTTCTCGGTGTTCTGGCTGCCGCTGTCGCGCGCGATCGGCATCACCGCGCCGAAAGCGTGCCCGGACATGACGCTGGTGCAGGAGCTGTTCACCACCACATGCGACTGGAAAGTCTCCAGCCTCGGCTGGATGTACACGCTGTTCTTCGTGCTGCTCGGTGTCTCCGCCGCGATCTGGGGCGGATGGCTCGAGCGCGTCGGTCCGCGCCGCGCCGGTTTCGTCGCTGCGGTTTGCTGGGCGGGCGGTCTGCTGCTGGGTGCGATCGGCATCTATATCCATCAGCTTTGGTTGCTGTGGCTTGGTTCGGGCGTGATCGGCGGCGTCGGCCTCGGCCTCGGTTACATCTCGCCGGTCTCCACGCTGGTGAAGTGGTTCCCGGACCGCCGCGGTATGGCGACCGGCATGGCCATCATGGGCTTCGGCGGTGGTGCGATGATCGGTGCGCCGCTGGCGAACATCCTTATCAACTACTTCAAGACCCCGACCGATGTCGGTGTCTGGCAGACCTTCCTCACCATGGGCGTGATCTACTTCGTGTTCATGACCATCGGCGCGTTTTCCTACCGCATCACGCCGCCGAACTGGCGTCCTGAAGGGTGGACCCCGCCGGAGAAGGCCAATGCGATGATCACCACCGGTCACGTTCACCTCAAGGATGCGCACAAGACCAAGCAGTTCTGGCTGATCTGGATCGTGCTGTGCATGAACGTGTCGGCAGGTATCGGCGTGATCGGCATGGCTTCGCCGATGCTGCAGGAAATCTTCGCCGGCAAGCTGATCGGTCTGCCCGATCTGGGATTCGGTCAGTTGTCGGCCGCACAGAAGGTGACGATCGCCGGTATCGCGGCGGGCTTCGCCGGCCTGCTGTCGCTGTTCAACATCGGTGGCCGTTTCTTCTGGGCCTCGCTGTCGGACAAGCTGGGACGCAAGAACACTTACTTTACGTTCTTCATCCTCGGCATCATCCTGTACGCGCTGGCGCCGACCTTCGCGATGATGGGCAGCAAGGCTCTGTTCGTGGCCGCGTTCTGTATCATCCTGTCGATGTACGGCGGCGGCTTCGCCACCGTTCCGGCCTACCTCGCCGACATCTTCGGCACCCAGTTCGTGGGCGCGATCCACGGACGGCTGCTGACGGCGTGGTCCACCGCCGGCATCATCGGTCCTGTGGTGGTGAACTACATCCGCGAGTTCCAGCTCTCCGCCGGCGTTCCGCCCGCGCAGGTCTATAACTTCACGATGTACATTCTCGCCGGCATGCTGGTGATCGGCTTGATTGCCAACGCGATGGTCCGTCCGCTCGCGGCACACTGGTTCATGAAACCGGAGGAAGTGGCGGCGTTGCAGGCCAAGGGCGCTGCGGCAACGACGTCCTACGGCTCCTACGGCATCGGCAAGGGCGGTCTCGACGCCAAGTCGGCGCTGTTCTGGCTCTTTGTCGGCGTTCCGCTGGCCTGGGGCGTGTGGCTGACGGTGCTGAACGCCATCAAGATCTTCCAGTAAGATTGCTGGATGGAGAAAAGGCCGCGGCGCTGATTGCGCCGCGGCCTTTTCTTTTTGCCTGTCCGTGTCTTTTTGCCTGTCCGTGACAGTCGCGGGTTCGGAATCGGGAACCTTTTTGCTGCAACGCCGTTACCACCTCATAGATTGCAGCGGAGCACCTTCAATGGACGATGTTATCGATCGCGTAATGAACACCTTCGCCATGATGCGCAATGTCAGCGGGGCCACGCTCGACGAGGCCAAGCCAAAGCTGCAAAGCTACCTCGATACCCTGACCTCTGCGGGTCAGAAAGACGAGCAGCGGCTTGCGGTGTACGGGCTTGCTTATATGCGCGAGCTTCACGATGGCAGACCTGCCGACGGCGCCAGCGGCTGCTGAAACATAATTCGTCATCCTGAGGTGCGAGCTTTTGCGAGCCTCGAAGGATGACATATGAATCGCCGTCGCCCTTCGAGGCCTTCGCTTCGCTACGGCACCTCAGGGTGGCGGCTCTTAAAACTCTCACTAATGCAGCTTCACCGGGGGCAGTGTGGTGCGCCGCAGCCGGTCCGCCACAAACAGCGCGCTGGCCCGCAGCCAGCCATGCAGCGCCACGCGGTGCATGTGATAAAGCGAGACGTAAAGCATTTTCGCGACAATGCCGTGCGCGGGGAACACTGACTGATCGCGGCGCAACGCCGGAAATTCTCCGGCGGCCTGGCCCTCGCCGAGGGACACAAGCGTGCCACGCGGCTGAAACCTGAAGGCTCCAACGCTCTCGCCTTTGAGCCTCCGCTCCAGCGCTTTGGCAAGATAGCCCGCCTGCTGATGCGCCGCCTGTGCCGTCGGAGGCACGGCGGCGTTGCCGATATGCGATGGCGCGGACGCACAATCTCCCATCGCGTAAATATCCGTGACACCGGCGCAGGCCAGATGATCGTCGACAACGATGCGCTTGCCGTTCGACAGCGTGAGCCCGCTCAAGCTGCCGATGACATCGTGTCCCGCGATGCCGGACGCCCACACTTTTATCTCGCAGGGAATAACGCCTCCGCCGCTCAGATGCAATGCGTCTTGCGTGACGCGCTCGACGCCCTTGCCGAGCACGAGGTGGACGCCGAGCTTTTCCAGAACGTCCATGGCATGTTTCGATGTCTTGGGATCGACGGCGGGCAAAATGCGCGGGGCCATGTCGACCAGTGTGATGTCGAGCTTGCCGGCGGCGCCGAGGCCACCCCAGCGCTCCATCGCATGCACCGCGTGATGCAGTTCGGCGGCGAGTTCGACGCCGGTCGCGCCGGCGCCGACAATGCCGACGCGCACGCGGTCGAGACGACCCGCGCCGACTCTGATCGCAGCTTCGAGAAACGCGCGTTGCAGCCGCATCGCCTGCGCGGGACTATCGAGCATATGGCAATAGTCAAGGACGCCGGGAATGCCGAAATCGTTGACCCGCGAGCCGAGCGCCAGCACCAGCGTATCGTAAGGCAAAGTACGTGCGCCCAGGACTTCCTCGCCGGTTTCCAGGCTGACAATCCTGTCGAGGGCAATGGTTTTTGCGCGTGGGTCGAGCGAGGTGAGTGCGCCAAGCACGAAATCGAAACCGTGAACGCAGCCGTGGGCAAGATAGCTGGTCTCGTCGTCGCCGTTGCCGATCAGCCCGGCGGCAACCTCGTGCAGCCGTGGCTTCCACAGATGCGCCGGATTGCGATCCACCAGCGTGACCTGCGCTTGCGCGCGCCGCAGACGATGGCCGAGCCGGGTCGCCAGCTCGATTCCGCCTGCGCCGCCGCCCACGATCACGATTCGATGCTGCTGTGTGGTCACTGGATTAGTCATGTCTTGATCCAACGCCTTTCCGAACAGTCAGACGACTTCCATATGGTGGAAGAGCCGTTCATGATACCTTAATTCCGCCGGGTTCCATCCCCGCTATGCTCGGCCTCGCGGGGCATCGCCGCACAAGGAATTCAGGATTTTGGGACTTCGCGCGACCTACATCATGATTGGTTTTGTCGTGGTGGCGACAGTGGCGGCCTCCGCGCTCATCCTGCTGGATAACCCGTGGATGGAGCCGGCGCAGGCTGTGACCGAGCCCGCTGTCACCGAGGCGGCCGTCAGCGCACCGGCTACCAATGAACAGGCGAGCGAGCCGGCCTTGGAGCAAGTCCCAGCGCCGGGCGAGCAGGGTGCACAACCGGTCAGGCCAAACACCCAATCCAAAGGCGATCGGCTGATGGCGCCAATGCCGCCGCCTTCGGACGCCACGAAAATCGGACCGCCGAGTCTCAGTCTGGAATCGGCGCGGCAGTTCGTTCTCGCGCCAAAGGCGGGCATCAAGTTCAGGACGGTGTTCCGGACGAAGCAGATCCCCGTTCTGCTCGACGACAGGCAGATCGCCAGCATCAAACAGCGATTGAAGCTGACCGCCGCGCAGGAGAAATATTGGCCGCCGGTGGAAAGCGCGATGCGTGACCTCGTGCTTTACATGCACAGCCAGCGCGGACAGCCGCTCGGCAAGGTTCTCGATCCCGGCAACGATCAGGTCAAACGGATGATCGCGGTCAGCATGCCGTTCCTGGCGCAACTGCGCGAGGATCAGAAAAGCCAGATTCAGGCGCTGGCGCGAATGGCGGGACTGGGGACCGAACTGCCGGGGCTGAAGGCGGCGCAGAACTAACCCGATATCGCTTCTATGAGTCCTGCCAGCGACAGCTGAGATTCAGCTTCACGTTTCCAGCTTGACTCATACATAACTTGTCGGTTATTGATTAATCATAACCATGAAGTTATGGATTAAAATGTCGAAAGCTCAGGACGCGCTGTTCAGGACGCTTGCCGATCCGACCAGGCGAGCCATCTTCGAACGATTATGCCGCGAAGGAGAACAAACCGTCGGGGCTTTGACCGCTCGATCCGGAGTCTCGCAGCCGGCGGTTTCAAAGCATCTTGGCGTTCTGAAAGAGGCCCGACTGGTGCGAGACCGCCATGAAGGTCGTCAGACGCATTATAGCGCGCAACTCAGCGCGCTTGCGCCCTTGATCGACTGGACGAGCCAGATGACCGGGTTCTGGCAGAGCCGGTTCGATCATCTGGAAAATTTGCTGAAAAGGATGGACCAATGAACGAAACGTCAGCCGAAGTCCTTTGCGTCATTGTCGAACGTGAGTTTCCTTATCCGCCGGAAAAAATCTGGCGTGCGCTCACCCAGCCTCATCTGATCGAGGAGTGGCTCATGAAGAACGACTTCAAGCCGGACGTGGGTCATCGCTTCAATCTTCGCGGAGACTGGGGCGGCATACTGGATTGTGAGGTTCTTTCCATTGAGCCGAACAGGGTACTGTCCTACAGGTGGGACTTTGCGAATGACGATCCAGCTTTTAATTTGAAGAGCGTCGTCACCTTTACGCTTGCGCCCAGCAGGACTGGCACTCATTTGCGTGTCGAACAAACAGGTTTTCGTCCGGACCAGAAGCAGGCCTTTGCAGGCGCGCAACACGGATGGCCGCAGTTTCTTGCGAAGCTGGAGCCGGTACTGGCACGCCCGAATTGAATTCTTTCAGGCCGCAGAGGTGACGAGCCAGCCGCTTATATATTCAGAGGAGAGAGCCCATTGAACTGGAGCAACTGTATTCGGCAGATCCACCGCTGGCTATCGATCGTCTTTACCCTAACCGTCATCGCCAATTTCGTCGCCATGGCTATGGGAGAGCCTCCCTCCTGGGTCGTCTATTCGCCGCTGCTCCCGCTTTTCTTGCTGTTGTTTACCGGCTTGTACATGTTCGTGCTGCCGTACGTCGCAAGCGTACGACGAATGGGCGAACAGAAGTGAATAGCGGCGATTGCGTGGGGCTTTCTCAGCGTCCGCCCGCCAGCGACAGCACGGTGTGTAGCAGCACGTTGGCGCCCGCCGCGCAATCGGCCTGCGTGGCATCTTCCAATTCGTTATGGCTGATGCCGTCCTTGCACGGCACGAAAATCATCGCCGCCGGCATCACCGCGTTGAGGTTGCAGGCGTCATGTCCCGCGCCGGAGATGATGCGGCGGTTGGCATAGCCGAGCGTATCGCTCGCACGCTGGACGGCATCGACCAGCCGCGTGTCGAACAC
>DASWQB010000258.1:0-12512 GCA_036398335.1 Afipia sp.
TGACGTATTTCTCCCCTGTCGTATCGAGCCGCATGTCATGCGCTCCGGCGGATCGGTAAATCGATGAGACACCGTTTTGCCCCTGTTTTTGTAGTCGAGTAAGCGCGTGGTCCGGGTCGGTTTTCTCATCGCTGTGCTTGCCCTTATCGGAGCCGTGGTCTCCGGGCTCGCCGCGTTCCGCGTCTACGATCAGGAAACCTCGATCGACCGCGTCGCGCTCACGCGCGAGGTCGATGTCCATGCCGGGCTGGTGCAGGAACGGCTCAGCGAGCGGGAATTGTTGACGCGGGTTTGCGTCGGTATCTTCCGCCCAGCGTCGGTCAGTTCGGCGAATGCACTGCAACCGCTGCGCGCCTCGATTTACGCCTTCAAGACCGATTTCGTGGTCGCCGGCTGGTTCGCCCGGCTTTCGCCGCCCGACGTGCTCGCGGCTCAGAATGAATTGAAGCGGTCGGGCTTTCCCAATCCGGCGATCCGCAGCTTCGACGATACGCCGGTGGATGTGTCGGCGCTGCGCGCGCCGGTCAACGTCCTGATGGATGTCGAGCCCCAAAACGACAAGACGATGGCTTTCCCCGGACGGATTCCCGACCGGCATCCCATCGTCGGGCCGATGCTGGAAAAGGCGATGCAAAGCGGCGCGCCCGTCTCGTCCAATCCGATCGACCTCTCCAGTGCCGGCGGCGCGCTCGGCATTGTGCTCGCCGCGCCGGTGTTGAAGGACGGCGCCGTGATCGGCTTTATCACCATTTCCTATCGTCTCGCGCCGCTGATGCTCGCCAACGATGAGATGTCGCTGTTCACGGTGACGCTGACCGATCCGCGCTCGTCGGGCGACGAGCTTGGCGTGGATGCGAACGGTGAGATTGCGATCTCTTCATCAGACAACACGACAACCCAGCCTCTGGTCCGCAAGGTCATGTTCGGCGGCCGGGAATGGACGTTGAATTATTATCCGAAGACCAATTCGGTTTCGCGCGCGCGCGAGCTGTCCTACATCGTGGCATTGATCGGCTTGGCGCTGACTGCGGTCGTCTGCGGCCTGTTCGGCTATGTGTCCTACAACAACGTCCGGCTGAGCCGGGAGGTGCAGGCGCGGATCGGCGTCGAGCGGCGGCTCACGGCGGTGATCGACGAACTCAACCACCGCGTCAAAAACATTCTGGCCGTGATCCAGTCGATCGTGACCCGCACCTTGCGGCATGGCTCCGATATCGACGTGGCGCGCGAGCTTCTGATCGGCCGCATTCATGCGATGTCGAACGTGGTGACGCTGCTGAGCGACAGTCAATGGCAGGGCGTCAAGCTAAAGGGCTTGTTCGAATCCCGCGCGATCCCCAATGCCGACCGCATCGTCATCGAGGGGCCGGACGTCATCGTCAGTGCCCGCGCGGCGCAAAGCCTGTCATTGCTGTTTTTCGAACTGGCGTCCCATTCGGATGAAGGGCTGTCACTGGTCGGCAAGCACCCGCACGTCGTCGCGAAATGGACCGTGACCGGCGAAGGCCCGGAGGAGACTTTCAGTTTCCGCTGGGAGGAGTTCAACACCAGCGTCGCGACGCGCCGCCCGGACAGCGAGTTCGGCATCATCTTGCTGGACCGCGTCGCGCCCGAGGCGCTGGGGGGCACCTCGAAGCGCTATTTCACCGATGTGAGTTATGTTTATGAGTTGACCGCGCCGATGGCGACGGTGGTGGATGAGCACGAGATGGACCGCACGGGCCGGATTTCGGGATCGGTGTAACGGCGAAGGTGCTTCTAAAGTGCTTGAAAAGGTCTTCTAAAGTTCTTGGGATTGCCGGCGGCGTGGTGCGCCGAGTTAGTTTCCGCCGCCGCCGATGACGGCGCGGATCGTGGAGTCCGGGCCGAAATCCTCGGCACTGTCCACGTACAGCATTGCGCTTAGTTTCGAGCGGGCACGATTGACCCTGCTCTTGATGGTGCCGACGGCGCAGCCGCAGATCGCGGCGGCGTCCTCATAGGAGAACCCCGAGGCTCCGACCAGAATCAGCGCCTCGCGCTGGTCCTGCGGCAGTTTCTCGAGCGCCACGCGGAATTCCTCGAACTCCAGATGCGAGCTTTGCGCCGGCTGCGATTTCAGCGTTTTCGAATAGCTGCCTTCGGCATCCTCGACCTCGCGCCGCCGCTTGCGATAATCGGAGCGGAACAGATTGCGCAGGATCGTGAACAGCCACGCCGGCAGGTTCGAGCCGGGCTGAAACGAGTCGATATTGGCGAGCGCGCGCAGCAACGTTTCCTGCACGAGATCGTCGGCGCGGTCGCTTTTGCCACTCAATGAAATGGCGAACGCGCGCAAGCTCGGCACGGCCGCAAGGATATCGTCGCGAAGCTGGTCTGTGAGGGGCATTAATCCCTCCCGGTTTTTTGTGCCGTCCCCTGCGCGGCGGATTCTGGCGGTGCCGCGGGCGCATCGAGTTGACGCAGAAGATCAGCGAAACGATCGGGAATGCCCTGCTTGACGACGTCGTCGTACATGGCGCGCAACTGATGGCCGATCCGGGCTTGAATCTCGGCGTTCAAGCCGCCGGTTTTGCCCGCCCCAGGCTTGTTGTCCGGAGGCTTATTGGCAGGAGGCTTGCTGTCATTCATGATTGTAATCCGCATTTCCCCATGAGCTAAGTCCTTTATATTTATATTGTTTTCTTTGCGGCCTGGCTGCTTGAGCGTATTGTATCGGTGTTAAATGCCTGTCCTGTCAGAAAGTTCCGGGGCGATGGAACTTTTATCGCGATCGGGCGTAAACAGGGACGCGGTTTCCGGAAGAGGACCCCGGGCGGCCGTTGACGTTTCAATGTGGGGCTAGACCGCCACTGACCATCGAATGGAGGGGTAATGTCCCGATCTCAGCTCGTTGCTGAACACCTGCCGCTGCTGCGCCGATATGCCCGCGCCCTGACCGGTAATCAGGCTTCGGGAGACGCCTACGTCGCCGCCATGCTGGAAGCGTTGCTGCAGGATCAATCCCTGCTCGATGAAAAGCATGGCCCGCGCGTGGGCTTGTTTCGGCTCTTTACCCAAATCTGGAATTCGGTGTCGGTCAACGACGATGGCGACCCGGTCACGCCCGCCGCCTCCGAGCGGCGATTGTCGAATATCACGCCGCTGGCGCGTCAGGCGTTCCTGCTGTTGTCGCTGGAGGGTTTCTCCGAAGAGGAGGTTTCCTTTATCCTCGATACCAGCGTCACCGAGGTTCGTACGCTCACCGAGGCCGCTGGCCGTGAGCTCGCCGCCGAAATCGCGACCGACGTTCTCATCATCGAGGATGAGACGTTCATTGCGATGGACCTGGAAAGCCTGGTGCGCAATCTCGGTCACAACGTGATCGGCGTCGCGCGGACCCATACCGACGCCATCGCGCTGGCCAAGTCCAAGCAGCCCGGCCTGATCCTTGCCGACATCCAGTTGGCCGACGGCAGTTCGGGTTTGGATGCGGTCAACGAATTGTTGAAGACGTTCGAGGTGCCGGTGGTGTTCATCACCGCCTATCCCGAACGCTTCCTGACCGGCGAGCGGCCCGAGCCGGCGTTCCTGATCTCGAAACCGTTCCAGCCGGCGATGGTGTCCGCCGTCGCCAGCCAGGCGCTGTTCTTCCAGCGCAATTCGCGAAACCGCAATCAGAAGGCGGTCGCGTCCTAAATCGTTTTCATGGACGGGCGATAAGCCATTCCGTGAGTTGTCGAGTCACGTGCTGTCGAACTGACCCGGATGTCTTGCATCCGGGTTTTTTCTTGTCGCGTCTTTTGTGTTCATTGCCGCGTGCGGCGCACGCGCTGGAACCAAGCTGTTCGCTGTTCGTTATTTTGCCGATTGCTTCATGCGAGTAACGGCCATGGTTCAGATGACATCAGGAATTTTGGGAGCGGTTGCCGCAACGCTGGCGTTCGGCGCCGTTCATCTGGAGGTTGCTGCCGGCAACGATTTGCTTGGGCCGAGGAGGCTCGTCTCCTCAGCGCAGGATTCATTTCAGGACGCGACCCTGAAAGCAGCCGATCCGGATGAGTTCAGCGTCAATCGCGCTGCCAAAACGGACCGCGCTGACGTGCCCGCGTTTGCCTCGGCGCAGAGCATGACACTGTCTTTCGGTATTGCGAATGTCCCCGCAACCTCGATCGTGATGCGGGTGCCGGTAAAGAAGGCAGCGTTGCCGTCGCAGATCAAACCATCCGCCGCCAGCAATTCGCAGGCGAGGAATATTGCGCCGCGCGGTGCGCGGATGGTGGCGTGCGAGCCTTCGGTAAGCCTTCTTGCGCCTGTAGCGCGGCAGCTTGAACCATCGCGCTGCGTGACGTGATTCACGAACAATCGGATACAGAAACGGCGGCCTGAATGGCCGCCTTTTCGTGCGTAATAGGATCACAATATCCCTACGAGTCTTTGGGTGGCTCGCCGCTACGCTGGCGCTGCGACAAGAAGCCCAGAGCCACACCCGCGATCGCCACCAGCGGGATCAGACGCTTGATTCCGACGGTGCGCACGACCTGCAGCCCCATGGCAAGGACCATCGGGTCGCTGAGCGCGGATTGCAGCGCGGACTTTTCCTCTTCGGGCGGTTTGGGAGGAGGAAGGCGATTTTTTCGGGCCGCATAGAAGGTCAAGGCAATTAACGCAGCGACGAAAAACACGCCAGCTCCCGAAAGACACGCATAAAGCAGGCCATAGCGCTCCAGCACAAACACGAATGCTGCCGCGCATAGAAAGCCGACGGTGATGAAAAGGAAAATTGCTGCCGTTGCGGCGAGTGACGTTAATCGAACGGCATTGCCGGTCGAATCCTTTATGTCGTCAATCAGTTTCTGCAACATCAAGGATCCTCAAATGGATTATTAGCGAACAGAGCGCCATCGGCGCGTGCGCCGATGCATTTTGCCGAATTTTAAACCTGAAGTCTCAGGGCCGCCGGTTCTTAACGCCGGGAATGCTTAACGACGCCAGTTCTTAACGGCGCCTGTTCTTAACGACGCCAAGTGAGACCGATCAGCAAACCAAGGCCGAGCGCGATGCCGACCGCGGCCAGTGGCTTCTGATGAATGGCGTCCTCGAGCGATTCCTCAAGGGTGGACGCCGCCTCGGAGGCCGCGTCGAGCGCGGCGGAGCCGCGCGAACTGGCCTCGGACAACGCCGAATCCACATTGGCGCGCGCCTGTTTGTAGCCCTGCCGGGCCTGTTTTTGCGCAGCGCCGGTGAAGGCGTTCAGGGCGTCGGTGATCTGGTCTGCGAGTGCGGAAATATCGTTTTTCACGGAATCAACATCCTTCTGCAGGCTGTCATAGGTTGCTTTGTCAGTCATGTTTTTCATCGCCTTTTCGCCGTCGCTGCTCGACATCAAAAGCTCCCGGAAAGCTAAGGTCAGGTGCTGCACAAACGTGGCCGGAACCGGTTGGTTCCGCAATGCCTGAATGTCATAGGCGACGACTTTGTCGCGCATTGATTGGCGTCAAATCATTTGAGCTGTCATGGAATTTCGTTCCGGAATTCGTCCCGCGCCGGTGCGATGGAACCCCTGGGACGCGGCGGTGTTGGTTCGGCTGCGTGCAAGCGCCGAGGATGATTTTGAGCGGACGACACGGCGGACCTCATGATGATTGGAAGCATGGGCGGATCGGGATCGGACGGCGGATTGGGACAATTCACCGCAAATCTTGCGTGCCCTTTCAACGCCGTGGCAACCAGCACAGCAGATCGCAAAGCCATGCTCTTCGCGCGCCGGAGCTTCGTTAAGGCCGTTGCTCTAGATCGGGCCGGTATTTGTGGATCAGGTGGATCATGGCTGGCATTTCATTGATACGCGCGATTGCTGGATCGGTCGCTTTGGCTGCGCTGGTGGCAGCGGGCCCGCAAGCGCAGGCCGGTGACTTTCTTTCCTCATTGTTTGGCGCCTTCAGCCCGCCTGTGGCACCGCAGGCCCGGGCACTGCCTTACGGGGCAGAGCCGGCGTCACCCGGCGCCGCCGATGCAGGCTTGCCGAATATATCGCCGCGTCTCGCTGCGGGCGGCGGCGCGTTTTGCGTGCGAACCTGCGATGGCCGCTATTTCGCGGTGCCGCCGGGCGGCGGGCAGAGCCGCGCCGCGACCTGCAAGAGCTTCTGCCCCGCCAGCGAAACCCGGGTATTTTCCGGAAGCTCCATCGACAGCGCCTTCTCCGAGACGGGCAAGTCCTATTCCTCGCTGCCCAATGCCTTCCGTTACCGCACCGAGCTGGTGGCGGGCTGTACCTGTAACGGCCGGGACAGCGGCGGCCTTGCCAAAATCAGGGTCGAGGACGACCCGACCCTTCGCAAGGGCGACATCGTTGCCGGCCCCGGCGGCGCGCTGGTCGCCAGCGGTGGCGAGCGCCGGGTCGCTGCGGCTGGCCAAAGTGTGGGCCGCACGACACGGATGAGCTTCACTCGCATGCCGGTTATCGCGGCGCAGTAGCGAGGCCGCCGGATATGGGATAAGCGAGGGAGCGCCGGGAAGGCCTGATGTTTCTATCTAAAGGCCGGTTTGTCCCTGCCGAGCGTGGTGTCACAAAAGGTCAAACTAGAATTACGATAGTTATCCGCGCTTCAAATGATTTGATGCGCCGTCATCGAAAGATATTTTCAGGGGCTTGTGATGCGTGTTGTGACATGTCGGGCGGTCCGGGCGGCAACCGCTGCTCTTGTTCTGACGTGCTCAAGCCTGTCGGCTGCTTATGCTGGTCCGCGCGATTTCTTTTCGATGCTGTTCGGTGGCGGCGATCAGAGACCGGCCGCGTCATCGTCCCAGGCTTTGCCCTATGCCAATGGCGGCGACTTCTTCGGCAATCTGTTCGGGCAGTCACAGCCCAAGCGCGTCATCATCTCGCGCTCTTATGATTCCTTCTGCGTGCGGACTTGTGACGGCCGTTATTTCTCCGTGACCGCGCGTGATGGCCAAAGCGCTGCCGAAGCCTGCCAGAATTTTTGTCCGGCCAGCGAAACCAAGATTTTCCGAGGATCGTCGATCGACACTGCATCGAACGAGCAGGGCAGGCTTTATTCCGCTATCCCCAACGCGTTTCGCTTCCGCAACGAACTGGTCGACAATTGCACCTGCGGCGGCAAGGGTCCGGGCGGACTTGCATCGGTCAAGATCGAGGACGACCCGACTTTGCGGCGAGGCGATATCGTCGCTAGCGCGGATGGGCTGATGGTGGTCGGTGACCGGGGCCGAAACCACGAGTTGAAACTCTCGCCCGCGCCGAATTCGGTGCGTGCGCAATACAAGCGCCGTCCGGCGGTCGCCGCGCGCTAGGGTCGTTCGCTTCGCCGAATCGACCGTCGCTGATCTAAATTTGGGCCGATCTCACCCGAAAACCGGTCTCTCCGCTTTTCGGGATCATGCCGGAATCTCTGTTCCTGAAATGGAACCAATGGCCGGCATCCTTGTTGGATTTCAGAGCGCCGGTCGCGGATAGCGCGGCTGGCTCAAGGAACCCATTGCGAGGGGCACGTTATGTCATTGCTTATCAGCATTCTCATCACCTTCGTGGTGATCATTCTCGTGCTTTATCTGGTCAACATCCTGCCGATCGACGGACGGGCCAAGCAGATCATCCGCATCGTCGTCATCATCATCGGCGTTTTGTCGTTGCTCAAATACATCGCGGTGTTCTGAGCGTCCTCATCCTGAGAAGCGCTGCGCAGCAGCGCGTCTCGATGGATAAGGCCTCATGGTTCGAGACGGCGCCAGAGCGCATCCTCACCATGAGGATTGAAGCTTTTGTTTTGCTGGATTGCGGGCATAAAAATCCCGGCCAGCGGACTGACAGGGATTTTACTGTTGTGCTTCGAAGATAATGAACATCCTTGACTTGTCATTGCCGGGCTTGACCCGGCAATCCACGCCTTCGTTATTGCAGCCGAAACGTGGATGCCCGGCACCGCAGACAAGTTTACGCAGTCTGCGACTGCTATGGCCGGGCATGACGACTGCAAGATCGGATTTTGTTGGAGCTTGATCCGTCAGGCTCAGGCTTGCGCCGCCTTCACCTCTTTGCGGCGCTGATGCAGGATGAACTCGGTGTAGCCGTTGGGCTGTTCGCGGCCCTTGAACACCAGATCGCATGCCGCCTGGAAGGCGATGCCGTCGAAGGCCGGCGCCATCGGCTTGTAGAGCGGGTCGTCCGCGTTCTGCTTGTCGACCACGGCGGCCATGCGCTTCAAGGATTCCATCACCTGATCGTGGGTGACGATGCCGTGGTGCAGCCAGTTGGCCAGATGCTGGCTGGAGATGCGCAGCGTCGCACGATCTTCCATCAGTCCGACATTGTTGATGTCCGGCACGGTGGAGCAGCCGATGCCCTGATCCATCCAGCGCACCACGTAGCCGAGGATGCCCTGGCAGTTGTTGTCGATTTCCTGCTTCACATCTTCCGGCGACCAGTTCGAGTTCGACACCGGAATGGTCAGCAAATCGGTGAGCTTGGCGCGGGGATGCCCCTTCAATTCGCGCTGGCGCGCGGGCACATCCACCATGTGATAGTGCAGCGCGTGGAGCGTCGCTGCGGTCGGCGAGGGCACCCATGCGGTCGCCGCGCCCGCCTGCGGATGCGCGATCTTCTGCGCCAGCATGTCGGCCATCTTGTCCGGAGCGGCCCACATGCCCTTGCCGATCTGCGCGTGACCCGGCAGGCCCGTCAGCAGGCCGTTGTCGACGTTCCAGTCCTCATACGCCTTGATCCACGGCGTCGCCTTCATCTCGGTCTTGCGGATCATCGGGCCGGCCTCGATCGAGGTGTGGATCTCGTCGCCGGTGCGGTCGAGGAAGCCGGTGTTGATGAAGAACACGCGCGAGGCGGCGTTCTGAATCGCCGCCTTGAGGTTGGCGCTGGTGCGGCGCTCCTCGTCCATGATGCCGATCTTGATCGTGTTGTGCGGGATCGAGAGCATTTTCTCCACGCGTCCGAACAGTTCGGTGGCGAAGGCGACTTCCTCCGGACCATGCATCTTCGGCTTGACGATATAGATCGAGCCGGCGCGGCTGTTGCGCCTGGCTTTCAGATCATGCCGCGCCAGCAACGCGGAGATCGCGGCATCCAGAATGGTCTCGGGTGTTTCATGGCCCGCCGCGTCCAGAACGGCGTCGGTGTACATGTGCATGCCGACATTGCGGATCAGCAGCAGGCTGCGGCCGTTCAGCTTCAGTTCGCCGCCGTCCGGCGCCTTGTAAACGCGATCGGCGTTGAGCTTGCGTGTGAGTTCCTTGCCGCCCTTCTTGAAGGTGGCGGACAGGGTGCCGTTAAACAGGCCGAGCGTGTTGCGATACACCAGCACCTTGTCGTCGGCATCGACGGCGGCGACGCTGTCTTCCATGTCGAGGATGGTGCTGATCGCCGCCTCGATGATCATGTCGGAGACGCCGGCCGGATCAGTCTTGCCGATGGTTGTGCCGCGGTCGATCGTCACGTCGATATGCAGGCCATGATTGACCAAAAGGATATTCGTCGGCGAGGCGGCGTCCCCGAGATAGCCGGCGAACTGCTTTAGATCTTTCAGCGTAGTGGTCTGGCCGCCCGCGAGCGTGACCTTCAGCGCGCCGCCCTCGACAGTGTATGACGTCGCGTCGGCGTGTGAGCCGGACGCCAGCGGCACGGTCTGATCGAGAATGGATTTCGCCTTCGCGATCACCTTATCGCCGCGTCCCTTGTTGAAGCCGCCGCCGCGCTCGCCGTCCGCGAAGGGAATGGCGTCGGTGCCGTACAGCGCGTCATACAGACTGCCCCAGCGGGCGTTCGCCGCGTTCAGCGAATAGCGCGCGTTGGTCAGCGGCACCACGAGCTGCGGGCCGCAGATTTTCGCGATCTCGTCGTCGACATTGGCGGTGGTGACCTGCTGCGTCGGCGGCTCGGGCACGAGGTAGCCGATCTCTTTCAGGAACGCCGTGTAGGCGCCCATGTCGAACCGCTTGCCCTTGTTGGCGCGGTGCCATTCGTCGATCTTGGCCTGAAGCTCGTCGCGCTTGTCGAGCAGGGCTTTGTTGATAGGAGCCAGATCTTTCAGCACCGCCGCGAGCCCGCCCCAGAACTGGGCCGAGGTCACGCCGGTGCCCGGAATGGCTTCCTTCTCGACGAAATCATACAGAACGGGTGCGACCTGCAGGCCGCCGGCATCGATGCGTTTCATTGAAATTGTCTCACAAAAGGCCGGTGCGCATATTTCGAAAAAGGGAACGCACAGGCAAAAAAGCCAGTCTTAAGAAAGGTTTTAGCGTCAAAGCCGCTTCCATGAGAAGGGTTTTGCTGCATAGCACATATAATACCAATGGCGGGTTGGAGGCGACTTTTGCGCCATAAATGCTTGGTTTTGATGGGAACGGAACGCGTCATTGCCGGGCTTGACCCGGCAATCCATCCTCTTGAACAGACTCGTCTTTCGATGGATGCGCGGGTCAAGCCCGCGCATGACGATTCCGCGTAAAACCGAACCACCAAACAAAATCGTGGCAAAAATCTCTGTCAAACCTGTGTGCAACGAAATGGGCCTTTGAAGGCCGTAAGTCCGCCGGCGCTGCTCAGGCGGCCCGATGCGGCTCGCCGCTTCGCTGCTCCATGCGCTCGACCACGACCTTGATGATGATGGTCAAAAAGGCGACGGCGGTCAGCACGGTGGCGGCGGCGAACGCGCCCACGACATTGTAGTCCTGATAGAGCAGCTCGATCTGGAGCGGCAGGGTCGTGGTCTGGCCGCGGATATTGCCGGAGACCACGGAGACCGCGCCGAATTCGCCCATCACCCGCGCGTTGCACAGGATCGCGCCGTAGACCACGCCCCATTTCACGTTCGGCAACGTCACCCGCCAGAAGGTCTGGACACCCGACGCGCCAAGCGTGACGGCGGCTTCCTCCTCGTCGGTGCCTTGCACCTGCATCAGTGGAATCAGCTCGCGGGCGACGAAGGGCGCGGTCACGAACAGGCTGGCCAGAAAGATCGCCGGCAGCGCGAACATGATCTTGATGCCGAGCTGTTCGAGCAACGGGCCGAACAGGCCTTGCGAGCCGTAAACGAACAGATAGGCGACGCCGGCGACGATCGGCGAGATTGAATAGGGCAGTTCGATCAGCGCGATCAGGAATGTGCGGCCGGGAAATTCGTATTTCGTTACCGTCCATGCCGCGGCGAGGCCGAACAGGATGTTGACTGGCACCACGAGCAACGCGACGAGCAGCGTTAATCCGATCGCGTGCAACGTGGTCGGCTCGGTGAGATTTTTGAAAAACGCGCCGGCCCCGGACGCGAAGCCAGAGACCACGATCAGCGCCAGCGGCACCACCAGAAACAGCAGCGAGGTCGCGAGCACGATGCCAAGCACAACCGGCTTTGTGACCGGTCCGCCGCCGACTGGGGCCTGCATCCATTGTGCCTGATGGCTGCTGCGGGTGAACTCCTCCGCCATCACACGTCTCCGCGCCCGAGATAGCGCAGATGCCACGCCTGAATGAGATTGGTGACGATCAGCATCGCGAACGCCATCGCCAGCATGATCGAGGCGATCGCGGCGGCGGCCTGATAATTGTATTCCTCAAGCCGGATGAAGGTCAGCAGCGCGACAATCTCGGTGCGCAGCGGCTGGTTGCCGGCGATGAAGATCACCGCGCCGAATTCGCCGAGGCTGCGCGCGAAGGCGAGCGAACAGCCGGCGAGGAAAGCGGGGAAGATCGAAGGAAAAATCACCTTCCAGAGAATTTGCAGGTCGCTGGCGCCGAGCGAACGTCCGGCCTCTTCAACCTCGGTGCCAAGATCGGCGATCACTGGCTGCACCGTCCGCACCACGAAGGGCATCGACGTAAATGCCATCGCCACCGCGATGCCGAGCGGCGTATAGGCCACCGTGACGCCGATCAGGTCGAGCGGCCCGCCGAGCCATCCGTTTTTCGCGAACAGGGCGGTCAGCGCGAGGCCCGCGACGGCGGTCGGCAGCGCGAAGGGAATATCGACCAGCGCGTCGAGAATGCGCTTGCCGGGAAATTCATAGCGCGCCAGGACCCATGCCAGCAGCAGGCCGTACACCGCGTTGAACGCCGTCGCCAGCAGCGCCATCGAGACCGTGACCCGGATCGAGGCAAGGGTGCGCTGTGAGGTAAGGATGTCCCAGAATCCGCCAAAGCCGATGCCCGACGCCTTGAACAGCAGCGCGCCCAGCGGCAGCAGCACGATGGCGCCGAGATAAAGCAGCGTCGTGCCGAGGGCCAATCCGAAACCTGGAATTACGCGACGTTGCAAATTCGGGCACTCATGTCTGAAGCGGATACGCGGCGTTGTCGCTGCGTCATTCTCAATTGTCATTGCCGGACATAGCCGTTCGAAGAACGGCGTCGCTTCCGCTCGCCTATGCCCGGCAATCCATCCATCAAAATACTTTTTTATAAGATGGATGCGCGGGTCAAGCCCGCGCATGACGGTCCTTGGAGTGGTCTTTCATCATTGCGGGGAGCGAAGCGACGAAGCAATCCAGACCTTATCGCTCTGGATTGCTTCGCGGAGCCTGTCATC
>DASWQB010000259.1:0-1627 GCA_036398335.1 Afipia sp.
AAACAATGGCGCGACCTTCGGGCCGTATCCGCACGCCTGGGACCGCCACGACCACGATGAAGCCGACGCTCTGCTGGCCGACATCGTCTTGCCGCCGAGCGCCTCCTACGCTGATCTGCGGGCGCTTCTCACGCCTTTGGCGGGACATGCTCCCATCGCGCAAGCCATCAACCGCATGGACCGCCTGCGGCGCGCACATGGGCAGACCGGGTTCACCCCCGCGCAGGTGACGGAATTCTTGCGAGAAGCCGTGCGCAACCGTTCGCGTCTCGGTTTCCGGCAGCAGCGCGGCCATCTGGCCATGACGATCCAGCGCGCTAAGAATCGCGAGTTTCCGAACGTCATCGTGCTTTGGCCGCACACGGCCACCGGTAGCCCGGAGCATTTGCGCAGATTGCTCTACAACGGCATCACGCGCGCTCAGAGCCACTGCACTGTCATCGTGCTGGGCCAGGGGCGGCTGAATGCAGCGCCTTTTGCGCCGTAATTATAGTGGGGGCGTATGGTGACTGAATCGGTCTACAATCTTTTCCTGATGTGGGAGGATTGCATCTGCCGTTCTGTGCGATACGTCATCCATGAGATAGATATGGATGATGCTTCGGCACTGAGGTTTCTCCAATCGCGCGTCCCCATTGATCTAAATGCATCGAAAGAAGTCCAGCTCACCAAACCCTTCACGAAGGAAGAGTATGACGCTCGCACGCGCCTGCGTCACGGCCATTTCCTTTATGATGAGGTATTCATTCTATTAGGCGCTGGGCAGCAGCCTCTCCACGTCGCTACCCCAGTCGTTGACGGCAACCCTCAGGTGCAGTTCGCCTCTGAAATTGGTGATCCAAATATTTACCTCCGTGAAGATATGACGGGGGATCACAAAATGGATGACTGGCTTATAAAATACACCGAAGGAAACGTTTTAAATATTCCGGCGCTTATAAAAGATGACTACTTTTCCGCAATTAAAATAACATACAATGCAAAGCACTATGTCTCATCAATGAAGCTTCTTGTTAGCGCCATCGATAGCCTCTCGTACATTGAGTATGGGGACGGCAATGGCAGGCAGACCGTGTTCGAAAAATGGCTATCTACCTACGCTGACTTATCCGACCTTTCTATCACACCACAGGAGCTTTGGGAGTTACGCAACGGATTGCTTCATATGAGCAATCTCCATTCTCGGCAGGTCAATAAGAAGGCTGTTCGTCAAATCTCGTTCCACGTTGGGATCAAGCCGTATTATGAGCGTGACGGCATTCACTTCTTTAGCTTTTACGGCCTCATATCGGCGGTGGCGAAAGCCATCCAAAAGTGGATTGAAACCTATAACGCAGATCGCGAGAAAATGGTGTCGTTCGTGTCGCGCTATGACAAGACCATCTCGGACAGTCGCCTGGCAGTTTATACAGGTGGAGGCGCTTAATCTGTTAGCCTGTTTGGCGAGGGCTCCCCGAGCCTCTCACAGGCAACTCGCCACGAGCCGAGTGCCGCTGTATCGGAACTGTTCTGGCGGCAACGCGGCGTGTCAAAGATATCGCGTCGTCATGGTGTTTTTCATGGCATTGACCAGCGTGTTATACATAAGTCACTGAAAAATATATGGGTTTGACGGTAATTTATAATC
>DASWQB010000260.1:0-1527 GCA_036398335.1 Afipia sp.
CAATTGTCAGGGCGCGCCTGATCTGGCGCCGCACTAAAGGCAAAACAAATGGCTGACACGGAGGTCGATCTTTTCGTGATTGGTGGCGGGTCTGGCGGCGTCCGCGCCGCGCGGATTGCCGCCGGTCATGGCGCCCGTGTCATGATCGCCGAAGAATACCGCATGGGCCGCACCTGCGTCATTCGCGGCTGCGTGCCGAAAAAACTGATGGTCTATGCCTCGCATGTCCACGAGGAGATCGCGGACGCCGCCGGTTTCGGCTGGACCATTCCTGAAGCGACCTTCGACTGGGCGACCTTGATTGCGAACAAGGACAAGGAAATCGCCCGTCTCGAATCGATCTATAGCGCCAATGTCGAGAAGTCCGGCGCGCAGATCGTCAAGGCCCGGGCGGTTTTCGAGGATCCGCACACGCTGCGCCTGTCCACCGGCGAGAGTGTTCGCGCAAAATATATTCTAATTGCCACCGGCAGCACGCCCAACCATGGCGCTGCGATCCCCGGCATCGAGCATGTGATTTCGTCCAACGAAATCTTTCATCTTCCCAAGCAGCCCAAGCGCATCGTCATTCAGGGCGGTGGCTATATCGCGCTGGAGTTCGCCTCGATCTTTGCCGGGCTTGGCTCCGACGTCACCTTGATTTATCGCGGCGACAACATCTTGCGCGGCTTCGATGAGGACGTGCGCGAGCATGTGCGCGGCGAGATGGAAAAGGCCGGTATCACGATCGTCACCGGATGTACCGTTAACAAGGTCGAACGCCACGGTGACGTGTTCACCTCGCATCTGACGAGCGGATCGAGCATCGCCTCCGATCAGGTGATGTTCGCCGTCGGCCGCCATCCCGGTGTGATCGGGCTCGGGCTTGAAAAAGCCGGCGTTGAACTCAATCCGATGAATGGCGGCATCGCGGTCAACGATTATTCGCAGACCAGCGTTCCCGACATCTATGCGGTCGGAGACGTCACCCACCGGATCAATCTGACCCCGGTGGCGATCCGCGAGGGCCACGCCTTCGCCGACACCGTGTTCGGAAACCGCCCGACCAAGGTCGATCACAACGACATTCCGACCGCTGTGTTTTCGCAGCCCCAGGTCGGCACCGTCGGCCTCACCGAGGCCGAGGCGCGGGCGCAGTTCACCCATGTCGATATCTACAAGACAAATTTCCGCACGCTGAAATCGACCGTGTCCGGAAATACCGGGCGTATCCTGATGAAGCTCATCGTCGATGGTTCGACCGATCGCATTCTCGGTTGCCACATCGTCGGCCCGGAGGCCGCCGAACTCATTCAGGTCGTGGCCATCGCTGTGAAATTGAAGGCGACCAAAGCCGATTTCGATGCGACCATGGCCGTGCACCCGACCTCGGCTGAAGAACTGGTGACAATGCGCACTCCCACCGAGCGCCATGTGCGTCAGGCCGCGGAATAACGATCCTTGTCGTTGCCGCCATCTTCGGGACTAGCAGCGCGCGGACGGTGCCGGTGCATTTCGGTTCACGAGCCAGATTGTCAGCGCAATGAC
>DASWQB010000261.1:0-2862 GCA_036398335.1 Afipia sp.
AGCCTCCGGCAACGGGAATCCGAGGCAATTCAACCTCCAGCAGGCTGACTTTGAGGGCTTCCGGGTCGGGTAGACGGGCCGCGTCGGGAGCGGCGAGATCGACCACCAGGCCGACTTGCGCCTCCCGGACGAATTCGCAGCGGCGGATTCCGAGGCCGCGAATCTCAATCATTCCGGCCAGTTCCGTGACGTGAGCCACCGTCAGGACGCCGTCCCGCACGTGAAGACGCACCCGGTCATCGCCAATCAGGGTCACCTTGGGCAGGAGCCCGGCTCGGCCCGCAAGAATGAGATCGAATGCCAGGCGCGACTTGCCGGAGCCTGACGCGCCGCGAATCAATACCGCGCGCGGCCCGGCCAGCACCGCCGAGGCGTGGACGCTGGCGTCTTTGGCGGATGTCATGTCGCGGGGAGCCGCACCACGAAGCGCGCGCCGGCGATGCGCGCGTCGCCATCGGCGTCAATCGGGCCGGGGCGATTCTCCGCCCAGATCTTCCCGCCATGCGCCTCGATGATCTGCTTGGAGATCGACAGGCCAAGGCCCGAGTTCTGGCCGAAGCCGGAATGCGGCCGGTCGGTGTAAAACCGCTCGAAGATTTTTTCGAAGGCGCCGGGCCGGATGCCCGCGCCGTCATCGTCAATCAGAATCTCGACCTCGGTTTTGCGGCGGCGGCACGTGACACGCACCTTGCCGCCCTCTTGAGAGAACGACTGCGCGTTGGCCAGCAGGTTCGAGATGACTTGTCCAAGCCGTGAATCGTGACCCGGAACCGAGAAGGTATCGGTCGCAGCGCCCTCGAACCGGGTTTCGACCTTGATGTCGTTGCCATGACGGATTTCGTTGGCGACCGAGGTCAGCGTCTCCAGCAGGAGGCGGATATTCACCGGCTCGGCGTCCTGACGCTGCAATTCCGCATCCAAACGGCTGGCGTCGGAAATGTCCGAGATCAGCCGGTCGAGCCGCCGCACGTCGTGTTCGATCACCGACAGCAGGCGTCCGCGGCTTTCGTCGGTCCGCGCCAGAGGCAGCGTCTCGACCGCTGAGCGCATCGAGGTCAGCGGGTTTTTCAATTCGTGGGCGACGTCGGCTGCGAAGCGTTCGATGTCGTCAATGCGGTTATAAAGCGCGCCGGTCATGTCGCGCAGCGCCTGCGACAGATGGCCGATCTCGTCGCCGCGCGAGGTAAAGTCAGGGATTTCCACGCGGGTCTTGATACGTCGGCGCACGCGCTCGGCGCTGTCGGCGAGCCGGCGCACCGGGCCCGCGATGGTGGAGGCGAGCAACAGCGACAGCACGATCATCACGGCGGCGGCAATGCCGAACACTTTCAGGATCGCGAGGCGCTCGGCCGTCACCATCTGGTCGATGTCGTCGCCCTGGGTCGAGAGCATCAGCGCGCCGTGGACGGCGCGGAAGCGCTGCACCGGCACCGCCACCGACACGATCACCTCGCCGCGATCGTTGATGCGGACCATACTGGCTTTCCGGCCGTCGAGGGCCTGCTGCACCTCCTCGTAGCCGTTGCCGTTCTCGGGGCCGAGTTCGCGGTACAGCGGAAGGTCGCCGCGATTGAGCCATGTGCGGACCGCGATCATCATCCGTTCGGTCAGGCCGGGCTTCTCCGCCGAAGGCGGCGGCAGTTCGAAGCGCAGCACGTCGCCGCGCTCGTAGAGGCTGCGGCTGTCGATCGTAAGCACGCCGTCGCGGTCGTAGATGCGCGCGCGCGTCTTGGTCGGCGAGATCAGGCGGCGCAGTACGGGCGCGACGCGCTCGGGATTGATGGGAAAATCGAGCCCGGACAGCAGTTCGTCGCTCGGCCCATAGCTTTCGCCGGTCTTCAGATCGCTGAGGCGATCGGGATCGACGGTGATGGTGTTGGTCTCGACGGTGGCGGAAGCGGCGATGGCGCCCGCGATGATTTCCGCCTGAGTGAGGAGACTTTGCGCGCGGGCGTCGATCAGCCCGGCGCGAAATTGCGACAGATACAGAATGCCGGTGACGAGTGCGATCAAGCCGATCAGATTGAGCGAGACAATGCGCTTGGTGAGGCTCGAAAACGTCAGCGAAAAGACATAGCGCCCCGCCTGCCGCAGCCAGCGGAAGGGGTGCCAGCCGCGAGGCTTTTCATCCGGTTCTGTCTCATTGCCCGAAGAGTCGAGTTCAGGCGCGATCGGCGGCGAGGCGCCATCGCTTCTCGCCGCCTCATCCGGCGTGTCCTGTTTTGGCTGCGTTCGGTCGAGCAATCGCAAACCTGCCTGGTGTCCGGTATCCGATGTCACGTTATCTCAAATCGGGCGGCGCGTCAGGTCGCGAGATACGCCGCCTTGTGCGTATCAGGCCGCTTCCTTGAAGCGATAGCCGACGCCATAGAGCGTTTCGATCATCTCGAAATCGTCGTCCACGACCTTGAACTTCTTGCGCAGACGCTTGATGTGGCTGTCGATGGTGCGGTCGTCGACATAGACCTGATCGTCATAGGCGGCGTCCATCAAGGCGTTGCGGCTTTTGACGACGCCGGGGCGGGTCGCCAGCGCCTGAAGAATCAGGAATTCGGTGACAGTGAGCGTCACCGGCTCGTTCTTCCAGGTGCAGGTGTGGCGCTCGGGGTCCATGCGCAGCAGGCCGCGCTCCAGCGCCTTGGCGTCCAGTTCCTTCTGCGCCACGGTCGGGTCTTTCGGTACCGCGCGGCGCAGCACCGCCTTGACGCGCTCGACCAGAAGCCGCTGCGAGAAGGGTTTGCGGATGAAATCGTCGGCGCCCATTTTCAGGCCGAACAATTCATCGATCTCCTCGTCCTTCGAGGTCAGGAAAATCACCGGCAGGTCGGATTTCTGGCGAAGACGGCGCAGCGTCTCCATGCC